>JABJFE010000045.1 GCA_018662905.1 Flavobacteriaceae bacterium | reverse complement strand
TATACAAAGAATTTTAAAGCTGGAGATTTTCAAGTACCATGTGCATTAATAATTGGCAAAAGAAAAGAAAGCACTAATAAAAAAACATCTCTAAATGATGCTTTAAGAGATTATAATGTATCTGCATAATTCAAATGAGTTCTGAGATCTTAAAAACTATTGAATGTTTAAAAAATGGTGGAATAATTATTTATCCATCTGATACAATTTGGGCTATTGGATGTGACGCTACTAATTCTAAAGCAATAAATAAAATTTTTAAAATTAAAAAAAGAGATTCATCATCTCCTCTTATTTGTCTTATGGAGAACTATCAAATGTTAAGTAGATATGTGAATTTGACAGAAAAAATTAAAGATTTTATGCATGTCCAAAATAAACCTACAACCATAATTTTTAACAAAGTAAAAAATTTAAGTTTTTACAAAGAGTCAATAGCTGTCAGAATACCTAATGATGATTTTTGTAAAAAATTATTAGCCGAATTTAACAAACCTATTACTTCAACATCAGTTAATATTTCGGGAGATAAATTTCCAGAATGTTTTGATGAAATAAAAGATGAGATTTTGAATCAAATTGATTATGCAGTAAATTTAAGACGGAACAAAAAGCTTAAAACACCTTCTCAAATTATTAAAATTGATGAAGATTTGTTTAATACATTAAGGGCATAAAATGTTTAAAAGAAATTTCAAATCAGACATAGAAAGTGAAATATTTCATGCAATTTCAAATTGTTGTAATGAAACAAAAATTGAATGTTATGCTATAGGAGGATTTGTTAGAGATTTAATTATTGGAAAAAATTTAGCAAAAGATATAGATATACTTGTTGTAGGAAGTGGAATTGAAATAGCTAAGCTAACAGCTAAAAGGCTAAAAATTGGATCAAAAATAACTGTTTTTAAGAATTTTGGAACAGCAATGTTTAAATACAATGGTTATGACGTCGAATTTGTTGGAACAAGAAAAGAAAGCTATAATAAGTCCAGTAGAAATCCAATTGTTAAACCTGGGACATTAGACGATGATTTAAATAGAAGAGATTTTACAATTAACACCTTAGGAATAAGTTTAAACAAGAACAGCTGGGGAGATCTATTGGATAAATTTAATGGGATAACAGATTTAGAAAATAAAATAATTAAAACACCTTTAGAACCAAGACAAACATTTTCAGATGATCCTCTTAGAATGTTAAGAGCTGCAAGATTTTCAAGTCAACTAAATTTTAAAATTGATATAAATTCTTTCAATGGTTTAATTTCAGAAAAAGAAAGAATAAAAATTATTTCACCCGAAAGAATTTCTGAGGAAATTAACAAGATCATAATGACTTCAAAACCATCAGTTGGTTTCAAGATATTAGAATCAACAGGTCTATTAAAAATAATAATTCCTGAACTTACTGATTTGAAAGGAATTGAAGAAATTGAGGGACAGAAACATAAAGATAACTTCTATCACACTCTAGAAGTTCTGGACAATATTTGTCTTGAAACAGAAAATCTTTGGCTAAGATGGGCAGCTCTACTTCATGATATTGGAAAAGCTCCGACTAAACAATTTGTTAAAAAAATTGGATGGACTTTTCATGGTCATGAACTAAAAGGATCTAAAATGGTTTATAAATTATTCAAAAGATTAAATCTTCCTTTAAATAATAAATTAAAATATGTGCAAAAAATAATTTATTTAAGTTCTAGGCCAATTGTTCTTTCAAATAATAATATTACGGATTCAGCTGTAAGAAGATTGATTTATGATTGTAACGAAGATATTGATGATTTATTAACTCTTTGTGAGGCAGATATTACTACTAAAAATCCATTGAGATTTAAAAAATATTTAAATAATTTTAAATTAGTTAGAGATAAAATAAAAATAGTTGAAGAAAGAGATTCTATTAGAAATTTTCAACCACCTGTAAGTGGAGAAGAAATTATGAATTATTTTAAAATAAAACCATCCAAAGAAATAGGAATTATTAAAGAATATATTAAAAATTCAATTTTAGATGGAAAAATTCAAAATAATAAAGAATCGGCAAAGTTATTGATGATCAAAAAAGGAGAATCTCTTGGACTAAAAAATAATGCAATTGAATAATTTTATCAAAATATCTCAAATCAGTCTAATTTTAGTCTACCTAGTAATATTGGCAGGATCATTAGTTAGAATGACTGGAAGTGGAATGGGATGTCCAGATTGGCCAAAATGTTTTGGATACTATATTCCACCATATGAAGAAAGTGAATTGCTATTTAAATCTAATCAAGATTACAAAAAAAATCAAATGATAATTTTAAATAGTGAAAAACTATATACTGCAAAAATAGATTTTAAATCAAGTGAAAAAATAAATCTAAATAATTGGATTCCATATGAAAAACACAACTATGTAACATATAATCCTATTCATACATGGATTGAATTTATTAATAGATTAATAGGAGCTGTTGCGGGTATTTTTACATTATTAATGTTAATAATGTCCTTAAAATATTGGAAAGAAAATAAAAAAATTACAATTATTTCAACACTTATTGTTTTAGGAATGGGTTTTCAAGCATGGCTTGGAAAATTAGTTGTTGATTCAAATTTAGCACCATATAAAATAACTGTTCACATGCTTATGGCACTTGTAATAGTAGCTTTAATTATTTACATCATATACAATTCAAAAGAAAGAGAAAATTATCAATATGATAAAAAAATAAAATATTTAATAATTTTCTCAATTATATTAACTTTAATTCAAGTAATTACAGGAACACAAGTGAGAGAATTTATTGATATTCAATACGAACTCTCAAAGGACAAAGAGCTATGGCTCCAATCACCTGATTTATATTTTTATTTTCATAGAACATTTTCATTATTAGTGTTTTTTACTAATGTCTATCTTCTTTATTATGCCTACACAAAAGCATATAATTTAAAAACTATTTTATTGATTAGTCTGGTGATTTTATTTGAAATATTTTTAGGAGTTATAATGTATTATGGAGATTTTCCGATTTTAAGTCAGCCATTGCACTTGTTCTTAGCAACAATTTTATTTGGTTTTCAATTCTACTGGAGTTTATTTTTTTTAAAAAAACATAAATGATTTACAGATTAAGAATAATTCTGGATACAAAACAAGACGTTTTAAGAGATATAGAAATTGAATCTGATAATACTTTTGAAGATTTACATTTTGCTATTATAAACGCATTTGGTTTTAAAGATAATGAAATGGCTTCTTTCTATCTAAGTGATACAGAATGGAAGCAAGGTGAAGAAATAACTTTAGAAAGTTTTGGAGAAGAGAGGGTAATGAAAGACAATGTTTTAGAAACAATAATAAACTTAGATCAGCAAAATTTTATTTACGTCTACGATTTCTTAATTCTTTGGACTTTCTTTGTGGAAGTTATTGAAACTAATGAAGAAAATGATTCTACTAATTATCCACAAACTATTTTTTCAATTGGAAGTATCCCAGAAAAAGCTCCAGAAAAATTATTTATTGAAGACAAAAGCGATGAATTTGAAAAAGATGAGTTAGATGATGTGGACCCTTATCAGTTTTACTAATTAATACTTAACATTTCGTGGTTTTCATAATTTCTTAATACATAATTAAAAGAAGCTCTTATTATTTCACCCATATTTTTGGTGTTATTAAAATGAACATCTTTAGTAAGTTTAAAAATTTGGTTTGACAATAATAAAATATTTTCTTTTGATGAAATATTGTCAGAACACATACATTTTAATATTTTCTTTGTTCTGCTTTCTGAACTTAAAATACGTTTTGCTATAATAGATCTTTCTTCTGTTTTATATTGATTTACAGAACTTGAATCAAGTCTATCTTTAACTAAATTCATAATATATTTATTTTCTTTGAAAAACTGTGGCCTATATACTTTTAAATTTCCCTCATAGCACTGCTGATCAAAGTCAATAGCTCTGATTTTATATATTACTTGATCGAAATCATGAGTAGGTATAATAACATAATTGTATGATCTCATGTCACCCAATAATCTAATCATACATCTTTCGTTAAACTTCACAAATTCTTTTGCAATCTGTGATTTTTCAGAGTTATTACATTTTTCAAGATGTTCTTCAAAAAACTCGTCGCCAGGGATTCCAGCTACATGCTCTTCTATTAAAGTATCATTATTGATAAGAAAATTTAAATTATATGGGGATAATAAATTTTCAAGTTCCAAACCGTAAACTCTTGACGCATCTGCTTTTTTGATGTAGAAATATGTAAAATTATCATTAAGCTTATTTCTAATTTTAATTCTAAAAGGTTTAGAATTTCCAAAAGTGCAATAATCAATTGCATC
>JABJFE010000086.1 GCA_018662905.1 Flavobacteriaceae bacterium | reverse complement strand
GAATGATGATAAAATTCCATCAGGAAAATATGCGGTAAGTACTTCAAATAGAAATTTTGAAGGAAGACAAGGTCCAGGGTCCAGAACTTTGTTAGCAAGCCCTTTAGTTGCTGCCGCTGCTGCAATTACAGGAAAAATAACTGATCCAAGAACATTATATTAATATGGCTTACGAAAAATTTAAAATACTAAAAAGCAACTGTGTACCTCTTCCAATTGAAAATATTGACACAGATCAGATAATTCCAGCTAGATTTCTTAAAGCCACCAAAAGAGTTGGTTTTGGTGATAATTTATTTAGAGATTGGAAATATAACTCTGACAATACACCTAAAAAGGAATTTGTTTTAAATAATAAGAAATTTTATGGAAAAATTTTGGTTGGAGGAAAAAATTTTGGTTCAGGCTCATCAAGAGAACATGCTGCTTGGGCAATTTATGATTACGGATTCAGATGTGTAATCTCTAGTTTTTTTGCAGATATTTTTAGAGGAAATTGCTTAAACATAGGAGTTTTACCAGTTCAGGTATCTCCAGAATTTTTAGATAAAATTTTTAAAGTAGTTTTTGATGATCCTAAATCTGAAATCATCATAAGTCTTCCTGACCAAACAGTAACAATTGAAAAATTGAATATCTCAGAATCATTTGAAATAAATTCATATAAAAAAGAAAATATGTTGAACGGATATGACGATATTGATTACTTAATGAATATTAAAGATGATATTATAAAATTTTCTAAAACAACCCCTCTATAATTTTTAAAAAATGACTAGACATGTTGAAATAATGGACACTACGTTAAGAGATGGTGAACAAACTTCAGGAATGTCTTTTTCGTCATCTGAAAAATTAGCTATTGCCAAATTATTAATTGACGAATTAAAAGTTGATAGAATTGAAGTGGCTTCAGCTAGAGTATCTAAAGGTGAATTTGAAGCTGTTAATAAAATCACAGAGTGGGCTAAAGAAAATAACTATTTAAATAAAATAGAAATTCTTACATTTCTTGATAATAACATCTCGCTTGAATGGCTTTTAAGATCTGGAGCTAAAGTACAAAACCTTCTAACTAAAGGCTCTTTAAATCATTTAACTCATCAGATAAAGCAAACACCAAAAGATTATTTTAAATCTGTAATCAATGCGATAAATGAAGCTGATAAAAAAGGAATCGTTACAAATGTTTATTTAGAAGATTGGAGTAACGGAATGAGGAATTCTCAAGATTTTGTTTTCGAATATTTAGATATTATTAAAAAATTACCGGTAAAAAGGATTTTACTTCCTGATACACTTGGAATACTTAGTCCTAACGAAACATTTAAATATATTTCATCTATAATTAAAAAATATCCTGAGATGCATTTTGATTTTCACGCTCACAATGATTATGATTTGAGTGTTTCAAATGTGATAGAAGGATTAAAAGCTGGATGCCAAGGTCTTCACTTGACTGTAAACGGAATGGGTGAAAGAGCAGGTAATGCGCCAATGGCGAGTGTCGCTGCGGTAATAAGAGATTTTCTGCCTGAAATTAAGATTAATTTAAAAGAAAAGTCTTTATATAAAGTTAGTCGATTAGTGTCTGCATTTACTGGATTTCGAATACCAGCAAATAAACCAATAGTAGGTGAAAATGTTTTTACTCAAACAGCCGGGATTCACGCAGATGGTGATAGTAAAAAAAATCTTTATTATAATGATTTACTTCCTGAAAGATTTGGAAGAAAAAGAAAATATGCGCTGGGAAAAACTTCAGGAAAAGCTAATATTAAAAAGAATCTTTTAGAACTTGGTTTAACATTAAACAATGAAAATATAAAAAAAGTAACCAATAGAATAATTGAACTTGGTGATAAAAAAGAAAAGGTTACAGCTGAAGATCTTCCTTATATTATATCAGATATAATAAATAGTGAAGATTTTAAAAAGAAAGTAATTATAGAATCCTATATATTAAATCATAAAAAAGGAGAAAAACCGTCTGCAAAAGTTGAAATAAAAATTAATGGTAAAAGATTTTTAGAAACTGGAACAGGAGACGGTCAATTTGATGCTTTTATTAATGCAATAAAAACTATATACTCTCAAAACAAATTTATTCTTCCTGATTTAATTGATTATTCAGTAACTATTCCACCTGGTAGTAATTCTGATGCATTGTGCGAAACAATTATTACATGGAAAAATGATAATAAAGAATTTGTAACAAGAGGTTTAGATTCAGACCAAACTGTTTCAGCAATTAAATCAACAGAAAAAATGTTAAATATTATCTCAAATTAAAATATATGGAATTAAATATAGCCCTGTTACCTGGTGACGGAATAGGACCTGAAGTAATTGAACAAGCAGTTAAAGTTTCTGATGCAATTGCAAAAAAATTTAATCACAATATTAAATGGATGCATGCATTAACAGGTGCAGCCGCTATCGACGCTGTAGGCGATCCTTATCCAAAAGAAACACATGAAATTTGTTTAAAATCAGATGCTGTTTTATTTGGAGCTATAGGACATCCAAGATTTGACAATGATCCAAGTGCGAAAGTAAGGCCAGAACAAGGACTTTTGAAAATGAGAAAAGATTTAGGATTATTTGCTAATGTTAGACCAACTTTTACATTTCCATCTTTAATAGACAAATCTCCTCTAAAAAGGGAAAGGATTGAAGGAACAGATTTAGTTTTTTTAAGAGAACTTACTGGTGGTATTTATTTTGGAAAAAGAGGAAGATTAGACAATGGTAATACAGCATTTGACACTTGTACTTATACAAGAAAAGAAATAAAAAGATTGGCAATAAAAGGTTTTGAATTAGCAATGAAAAGATCTAAAAGATTATGCTGTGTTGATAAAGCTAACGTACTGGAATCATCAAGACTTTGGAGAGAAACAGTTCAATCTTTAGAGAAAGATTATCCTGAGGTCAATGTTAGTTATGAGTTTGTAGATGCGGTAGCTATGAGACTTGTTCAATGGCCTAATTCTTACGATGTATTAATAACGGAAAATTTATTTGGTGACATTCTTACCGATGAAGCATCTGTAATTTCAGGATCAATGGGTTTAATGCCTTCAGCATCTGTTGGCCTTAAAACATCACTCTACGAACCTATTCACGGATCTTATCCACAGGCAGCAGGAAAAAACATAGCAAATCCCTTAGCTACAATATTATCTGCAGCAATGATGTTTGAAGATACTTTCGGTTTGAAAGATGAAGCTAATTTAATTAGAAAAGTAGTGGAATTGTCACTTGAAAAATCAATAGTAACTGAAGATTTAGCAGACGGAAATAAAGCTTACAAAACAAGTGAAATAGGAGATTGGTTAGTAAAAGAAATATTATCGTAAAAAAAAAAGCATCTAAATAAGATGCTTTTTTTTATATTAAAGAAATATTATTTTTTCTTTTTCTCATCATCAACCATTTTCTTTTTCAAGTCAGCTAAAACATCTAAATCTCCTAAAGTTGATTTATCAGATTCTTTTACATTAACTTTTTTCAAAGATTCTTTAACGTTTTTCTTTTCTTGATCATTAAACAAAACAGTGTGAGACATTACAACTCTTTTAAAGTCTTTATTATATTCAATAACTTTAAAATCTGAAGTATCACCTTTCTTTAACTTATTACCATCTTCTTTAATTAAATGTCTGTTGGGAACAAATGCTGTTATATCATCATTAAAAATAATGGTAGCACCTTTGTCATTTGAGTCAGAAATTGTTGCATTGTGAGAAGTTCCTTCAGCAAAAGTTTTATCATAAGCATCCCAAGGATTATCCATCGTTTGCTTGTGACCTAAACTTAACTTTCTAGCTTCTGAATCTAATTCTAAAACAATAACATCAATGTTATCTCCAGCTGTAAATAATTCAGAAGGATGTTTAACTTTTACAGTCCAAGATAAGTCTGAGATATATACTAATCCATCGATTCCCTCTTCAAGTTCTACAAAAATTCCAAAATTTGTGAAATTTCTAACTATTCCGGAATGCTTAGAACCTACAGGATATTTTTTAGTAATATCTGTCCATGGATCAGAACTAAGCTGTTTAATTCCTAAGGACATTTTCCTTTCTTCTCTGTCTAAGGTTAAAACAACTGCTTCAACTTCATCACCAACTTTAACAAAATCTTGAGCTGAACGCAAATGAGTTGACCAAGACATTTCAGAAACATGTACTAAACCTTCAACTCCATCAACAACTTCAACAAAAGCTCCGTAATCAGCAAGAACTGAAACCTTACCTTTAACTTTATCACCTTCTTTTAGCTTTTCATCTAAAGATTCCCAAGGATGAGCACTTAGTTGCTTAACACCAAGTTGAATTCTAGACTTGTCATCATCAAAATCTAATATAACGACATTTAACTTTTGATCTAGTTCAAGTATTTCGCTAGGATGATTAATTCTATTCCAGGACAAATCAGTAATATGAATTAAACCATCTACACCACCTAAATCAATAAATACTCCGTAAGTAGTTATATTTTTTACAGTTCCTTCAAGTACTTGACCTTTTTCTAATTGACCTATAATTTCTTTCTTTTGAAGTTCTATATCTGCTTCAATTAATGCTTTATGAGAAACAACAACATTTTTAAACTCATGGTTTATTTTTACAACTTTAAATTCCATGTTTTTGTTAACGTATTGATCATAATCTCTAATTGGTTTAACATCAATTTGTGATCCTGGAAGGAAAGCTTCTAGACCAAAAACATCGACAATCATTCCCCCTTTAGTTCTACATTTAACAAAACCAGTAACAACAGTAGATTGATCGTGAGCATCATTAACTCTATCCCAAGCTTTTATAGTTCTTGCTTTTCTATGTGAAAGAACTAATTGACCTGTTTTATCCTCTTGAATATCAACTAAAACTTCAACTTTATCACCAACTTTTAAGTCAGGGTTATATCTAAATTCGTTTAAAGAAATGACCCCTTCAGATTTGGCATTAATATCTATAATAGCCTCTCTGTCGGTTAAACTAATTATAGTACCTTCAATTACACTTTCATTATATGTGTCAACAAAATTTTCTTCAACTAATTTTTCGAACTCAGAAAGTTTATCGTCTTTTATAGTTTCTATTCCTTCCTCAAACAAATTCCAGTCAAAATCTTTTAAAAATTCTTCAGCTGAAGGCTCTTCAACTAACGTTTCTTCAGTTTGATTTTCAATAACCTCGTTATCTAAAGTTTCAACAACTTCAACAACCTCGTTAGCTAAAGTTTCAACAACTTCAACAATTTCTTTTTTAACTTTTACTTTCTTTGTGGGTTTTGTAGGAGCTTTAATTTTCTCAGCTTTGGTAGTTTTTTTAACAGCTTTTTTTGGTTTACTGTCTTTTTTTTCTTCTGACATACCGTAAAATTTGTATTCTAATTTATCTATAGAATGAAGGAATAAATTAGAAGAATTAATATTTATAAAACCTTTTAAATATCTATATAAACCTATTAAAAGGATTGCGAAAATAAACTCTATTTATAGATAAAACAAATTATCTATAAATTTTTTGTAATTAATGGATTTATATATGAAAGTAATTTAGATTCAAGTTCATCTAAGGTTAAATTATCTGTATTAATAAGCACAGCGTCATTAGCTTTCTTTAATGGTGAATGTTCTCTTGTAGTATCTTGATTATCTCTAAGTTTTATATTATCTAAAACCTCATCATAGGTAATGTTTTTATCAGTTAAAAGTAGTTCGTCATAACGTCTTTTAGCTCTTAGTTCTGTTGTCGCTTCTAAATAAAATTTCAATTCAGCATTTGGAAAAACAACTGTTCCTATATCACGCCCATCCATTATTACACCTTTATTTAAACCAAGAGCATGTTGAACAAGAACCATTTGTTTTCTTAACTCATCTACAGTTGCAATTTCACTAACTAAATTAGAAACCTCAAGAGATCTGATTTTATTTTCGTATGAAATTCCATTTAAATGAACTTCAAGATTATTATTTGTTAAATTATTTCTAAAATCAATATTTATGTTTGGAATATCTGCAATCAACTTAGTTTTATCAAAATGAGAATTAGAAATAAATTTACGTTTAATAGCATAATAAGTTAGTGCTCTGTACATAGCTCCAGAGTCAATATATAAATAGTTTAATTGTTTAGATATTCTCTTGGCTAAAGTACTTTTACCAGTTGATGAGGTGCCATCAATTGCTATTATAATCTTATTTGACATTTAAATTTTTATAATTCTTTACATTTTGATTTGTAATTGCAATATCTAAAACTTGTTTCATATTTGAAACATAATGAAAATTTAATCCTTTTAAATAACTAGAATCGATTTCATCAATATTTTTCTTATTATCCTGACACAAAATAATTTCTTTAATTTTTGCTCTCTTAGCAGCTAATATTTTTTCTTTAATACCACCTACTGGCAAGACCTTTCCTCTAAGAGTAATTTCTCCGGTCATGGCTAGTTTTGATTTTACTCTTTTTTGTGTCAATAGTGAAACCAGTGAAGTTAACATTGTAATACCAGCGCTAGGGCCGTCTTTAGGAGTTGCGCCCTCTGGAACATGAATATGTATGTTGTGCTTAGTTAATGTTTCTAGTTTTATGGACAAATCGTCAGCGTTGGACTTAATATATTCCAAAGCTATTGTAGCAGATTCTTTCATTACTTTACCCAAATTACCAGTAATAGATAAATTTCCTTTACCTTTAGAAAGGGCTGATTCTATAAATAAAATATCTCCACCAAATTGAGTCCAAGCCAAACCAGTTACAACTCCTGCCACTTCATTATTTTCATATTGATCTTTAGAAATTGATACACCTAAAATTTTATTAACATCCTCTAAATTTAAATCAGAGGAATATTCCTCATCCATTGCAATACACTTAGCTACATTTCTAATTATTTTTGCAATTTGTTTTTCCAAACCTCTTACCCCAGATTCTCTGGTATAACCCTCAATTATTTTTTCAGATGTTGGCTTATTAATTTTTATGATATTTTTTGATAAACCATGTTCTTTAATTTGTTTTGGAATTAAATGTTTTTTTGCAATTTGATATTTTTCTTCAATTGTATAACCAGACACATGTACTATCTCCATTCTATCTCTTAGCGCAGGCTGTACATTAGCAATGTTATTTGATGTAGCGATAAACATAACTTTAGACAAATCAAATCCTGATTCAATAAAATTATCATAAAAAGAAGTATTTTGTTCAGGGTCTAAAACCTCTAACATTGCTGAGGAAGGATCTCCTTGATTTCCAACTGAAAGTTTATCAATTTCATCTAAAACAAATACTGGATTTGAGGTTTTTGCTTTTTTTAAACTTTGAATTATTCTTCCAGGCATTGCGCCAATATAAGTTTTTCTATGCCCTCTTATTTCGGACTCGTCTCTAAGACCACCTAAGGAAATTCTTACATATTCTCTTCCTAAAGCCTCAGCTATTGATTTACCTAATGATGTTTTACCAACTCCAGGAGGACCATTAAAACAAAGAATTGGAGATTTCATATCGTTTCTTAATTTTAAAACTGCGATATGCTCAATAATTCTTTTTTTAACATCATTCAATCCGTAGTGATCTCTATCTAAAATTTTAGTTGCTCTTTTCAAATCAAAATTATCCATTGAAAACTCGTTCCAAGGAAGTTCTAGATAAGTATCTAAATAATTTCTTTGAATGGAATACTCAGCAACTTGAGGATTCATTCTCTGAAGCTTAGACAGTTCTTTTTTAAAGTGTTCATTGATATCTTTTGACCACTTTTTTTTAGTGGACTTGACCCTCATTTCATTTACTTCTTCGTCGTAGGAAACACCACCTAATTCTTCTTGAATTGTCTTAAGCTGCTGGTGTAAAAAATATTCTCTTTGTTGTTGATCTAAATCTGATCTTACTTTAGATTGTATATCATTTTTTAAT
>JABJFE010000025.1 GCA_018662905.1 Flavobacteriaceae bacterium | reverse complement strand
TTAGGATGTACTGAATTTTTAGTTGTGCTTTATAATGAAATCATGATTAGAAAAGAAGAGTTTGATATGGATGGAATTAATGAAGATATATTTTTCTTGTCTAATGGTCATATTTCACCTGTTTTTTACAGTGTTTTAGCTAGAACTGGGTATTTTCCAATTGAAGAATTAAACACATTTAGATTACTGGATTCTAGATTACAAGGCCATCCGACAACTCATGAAGGTCTACCCGGTATTAGAATAGCTTCCGGATCTCTTGGTCAAGGTTTATCAGTTGCTATTGGAGCTGCTGAAGCCAAAAAACTAAACAACGATTCAAATTTAGTTTATGTACTTATGGGTGATGGGGAATTACAAGAAGGCCAAAATTGGGAAGCTATTATGTATGCTTCAGCTAAGAAAATTGATAATCTAATCGCTACTGTTGATTTAAATGGAAAACAAATTGACGGAGCAACTGATGATGTCCTTCCAATGGGAAGTATTAAATGTAAGTTTGAAGCTTTTGGTTGGGATGTAATAGAAATTGAAAATGGAAATAACATTGATGAAATAACAAAAGGATTATTAAATTCAAAATCTCTTTGTGGTAAGAAAAAACCTGTTTGCATATTACTAAAGACTATGATGGGTAATGGTGTGGATTTTATGATGCATACTCACGCATGGCATGGAAAAGCACCAAATGATGAACAACTGGCTTCTGCCCTATCTCAAAACATAGAAACTCTTGGAGATTATTAATTAAAAACCACTTAACAATGAAAGAATATACTTATACAGAAAAAAAAGATACAAGAAGTGGTTTTGGAGCCGGATTAGCTGAACTTGGAAGAAAAAATCCAAATGTTGTTGCACTTTGTGCAGATCTTATTGGATCATTAAAAATGAATAAATTTATAGAAGAAAATCCTGATAGATTTTTTCAGATCGGAATTGCTGAAGCAAACATGATGGGTATAGCAGCAGGATTAACAATTGGCGGTAAAATTCCTTTTACTGGTACTTTTGCTAATTTTTCCACTGGAAGAGTGTATGACCAGATTAGACAATCAATCGCTTATTCTGGTAAAAATGTAAAAATTTGTGCTTCTCATGCAGGTGTAACTCTAGGTGAAGATGGAGCCACACATCAAATACTTGAAGATATTGGTTTAATGAAAATGCTTCCTGGAATGGTTGTAATCAATACTTGTGATTATAACCAAACAAAAGCCGCTACAATTGCTATTGCAGATTATATAGGTCCTGTTTATTTAAGGTTTGGAAGACCAGCTGTTCCAGTTTTTACTCCAGAAGATCAAGTTTTTGAAATTGGTAAAGCAGTAAAGTTAGTTGAGGGAAGTGATGTTACAATTATAGCAACAGGACATTTAGTTTGGGAAGCTTTAGAGGCTTCAAAGATTTTGAATAAACAGGGAATTTCATCTGAAGTAATAAACATTCACACCATTAAACCATTAGATGAAAAGGCTATAATAGATTCTGTTTCAAAAACCGGATGTGTAGTTACAGCAGAAGAACACAATTTTCTAGGTGGATTAGGAGAAAGTGTGGCAAGAGTATTAGTTAAAAACAAACCTGTTCCTCAAGAATTTGTAGCTACAAATGATACTTTCGGAGAATCTGGCACTCCAAAACAACTTATGGATAAATACGGAATTAATTCTCAATCTATCATTGATTTAAGTTTAAAAGTGATTAAAAGAAAAGAAAGTTGAAGAAACTTAATTTATTATTCTTTATTATTTCACTTAATGCATTTTCACAATTTGAATATGGAATAAAAGGGGGAATAAGTTTCAATAGCAACCTAAATATTTCAGCTAACATAGAATCAATAAGTAATCCTAATATAAATATTTTTGAATCTAGAAATGGTCAACATATTGGGGTTTTTCTTAAACTATCAATTAATGATTTTTTTATAAGACCTGAATTAATTTATTCTAAAATAAAAAACAGTTATGACGTTCCAATCGTCATAATTAATAAATCTAATATAGTGACTGATTTTAATCAACACAAAATTGATATTCCTATGATGTTTGGTTATAAAGTTTTTGGGTTGGCAAATATTTTTGCAGGACCTAGATTTGAGTTCATAAGAGGAGTGAGTTATGATAATATTGATTTAGATGATTTAAAAAATCAATACAACTTAGGATTACAGTACGGAATAGGTTTAAAATTCGGAAAATTTGAATTTGATTTAAGAGCTGAAAGAGGGTTTACTAAAAATGAAATTAATTTTATGGAAAACCAAGCTGAAATTAAAAATCAATATATAACGTCACAAGGTCGATTATACTTACTAGGAGTTTCGTATTATTTTTAATCGTTGTCGTTTTGTAAATAATCTGGCACTCCATCACCATCAGTATCATCGACAACTCCGTCACCATCTGCATCGTATTCATCAACAGTTAAGATTCCATCTCCATCATCGTCACGATCTCTATAATTCGGTATATTATCACCATCAGTATCATCATTACTAAATATATGATCACCATTCAAATCTTCATCAATAGAATTAACCCCATCAGCATCGTGATCTGCAGTGTTTAAGGTGTGCATATTAACTTGAAAAATTAGTGGCGAATAGGCTTCTATAGTGGCAGTATTGTTTTCGTAATAACCTAAAAAAGAAGGCATTATTACAAAACCTACTCCAAAATTATTAAATTCATATGTACCATTTGTATTTGTTGAAATATCTCCTCTTTTTAATAATGCATTAAATTCTTTAAAACCTCTTACCACAGTTGTATTATCAAGCCAAATTGGATTATTTCTAGAATCAAAAACATTATTTCCAAGAGTTAATCCCTTGTAAGAGACAAAAACCGAATCAGCAACAGTAGGGTTTTCCCCAGTTCCTTCACGATTTATCACATAATACATATTATGAGGAACTAATTCTTCATTTTCATCTAAAATATCAATACTCATTGTAGTTACCTGATCAAATAAAGGAGTTTTGTTAATATTATCTCCAGAAATAGTGTCGATTATTAATTCAACTGTGCTATTAGAAGATAGACTAGTAAAATCATCGTAATTATAAAAATGAGTTTTCATGAATTCAATTATAGAATCATTTTCAACAACATATTGAGTGGATATAGGTTTTAAAGGAATAGATTCTGCTTCATCCTCTTCTGTTTTAGTACAGGAATAAAATAAAACTACAGTTAATAAAAAATATATAATGTTTCTAATCAATTTTTTCATTTAAAATAAATATGCCGCAAGATACAATTTTCTTATATTTCTGATATAAATTATAAATTTAATTTATTTATGAGAATTGATCTATTTCTTTGGTATACAAGGATTTTTAAATCCAGAACAATAGCAAGCAATGCTTGCAAAAAAGGTCATATAAAAGTGCAAGACAAATCTGTTAAGCCATCATTTGATATTTTTATCGGTACATCATTTAGTGTGAAAAAAAAACAAATATTATATAATTTCTATATTCAAGATTTACCCACATCAAGAGTTGGTGCTAAAATTGTAGATCTCTATTTAAAAGATTTAACTCCAATTTCAGAAAATGAAAAAAAAGAAATATTACTTAAAACTAAAAATAATTTTAAATTCAAGGGTAAGCCAAGTAAAAAAGAAAGAAGAGATATTAATGAATTTCTAAATGAATAATTATATTTAATAAAATTTAAAAATTGGAAAATAAAATCCTTAATACAAATCAAATAAAAAAAATTGTTAAAAGAATAGCTTATCAAATTCATGAAAACAATTTAGAATGTTCAGAAATAGTTCTTATTGGGGTTTATAAAAATGGTTATGTTTTAGCTGAAATTATTGAAAAAGAATTAAAACAAATTTCTAAGTCTAACATTGAAATAATTTTTATAAAAATAAATAAGGAAAACCCTTTAGATAAAATAGAATTAGATTGTAAAAAAGAATATTTAAAAAATAAGTCGATAGTGCTTATCGATGACGTTCTTCATTCTGGAAGGACTCTAATTTACTGTGTTAAATATTTACTAGACATGACTCCTGAAAATTTTAATACAGTAGTTCTTATAGACAGAAATCATAAAAAATTTCCAATAAAAGTTGATTTTAAGGGTATTTCACTTTCAACATCAATGAGTGATCATGTTGAAGTTATTTTTGAAAAAAATGACTGTTATGCTATTATAAATTAATCTTCTCAATTATCTTATTGCATGTAGAATCAATTCCTTGGTTTGAATCTAAGATTATATGATTTGCTTGATTATAAAATATAATTCTCTCAAATAAATGTTTTGAAATAAATTCTTTTAATTTAATGATTGAATTTATTGATTCAATAATTGGTCTTTTAGACCTTTGCTTAAACAATCTTTCAGAAAGCAGTTCTGGACTAGTATTAATAAAAAAAACATTTTTAGAATATTTTAAAATAATTTCCATATTATCATGATAACAAGGGGTTCCTCCTCCCAAAGAAATAATAGATTTATCTTTATTATTTAATAATTTTTTAAGAAATATTCTTTCTATTCTTCTAAATTCGATTTGACCTTTTTTATTAAAAATTTCAGAGATAGACATTTTATACTCTTTTTCAATAATTTGATCAAGATCAAACTTAGGTAAATTAAGAATTGCTTCTAATTTATTAGAAATAGTAGTTTTACCACAACCCATGTAACCTAGAAGAACTATGTGTGAATTAACCATGAATGTGAATATATTAATTAAACAATTATGATTGACAAATTTATAAGAAAATCTCTTTGATTAATAAATTTATTGAAGCTATATTTGCAGCCTCTAAAATATTTTTAGACTTGGTAGCTCAGCTGGTAGAGCATCTCCCTTTTAAGGAGAGGGTCCTGGGTTCGAACCCCAGCCAAGTCACAAGTTTTTAGACCTGGTAGCTCAGTTGGTAGAGCATCTCCCTTTTAAGGAGAGGGTCCTGGGTTCGAGCCCCAGCCAGGTCACTACTCTATTTAGCGCACGTGGCGGAATTGGTAGACGCGCTAGGTTGAGGGCCTAGTGAGATTAACTTCTCGTGGAGGTTCAAGTCCTCTCGTGCGCACTACAAATTTTAATTACATATAATGAATAAAAATGTTTTTATAATTGGATCTGGTTTTTCCTCATTATCTGCCTCTTGTTATTTAGCAAAGCAAGGTTACAATGTAACAGTAGTTGAAAAAAATAGCACTCTTGGTGGAAGAGCAAGACAATTTAAGAAAGAAGGGTTTACTTTTGACATGGGACCTAGTTGGTATTGGATGCCTGATGTATTTGAAAGATTTTTTAATGATTTTGATAAAAAAAGATCTGATTTTTATGATCTTTCAAAACTAGATCCTGCATATAAAGTTTTTTTTGGAAAAAATGATAGTATATCCATTGAAGATTCGTTAGATAAAATTAAAAAGGTTTTTGAAAAAGAAGAAAATGGAAGTTCGATTGAGTTAGAAAAATTTATCATTGAAGCTAAAGATAATTATGATATAGCTGTTAAAGATATGTTATATAAAATGCCAGGAATAACTCCTCTAGAGCTTATCACAAAAAAAACCGTTTTTAAAGTAAAATCCTTTATTAGTAACATAAGAAGAGAAGTTAGACAAGGATTTAAAAGTCATCGATTAAGAGCTATTCTAGAATTTCCTGTATTATTTTTAGGAGCTAAGGCATCCAATACTCCAGCTTTTTACAGTTTCATGAATTATGCTGATTTTGGTTTAGGAACCTGGCAACCAAAAAACGGGTTTTATGATGTAGTTCAATCAATGTTAGATTTAGGCAAATCCTTAGGAGTTCAATATAAGACGGAATGTAATGTTGAATCTATTTTAATAGAAAATAAAAAAGTAAAAGGATTAATAATAAATAAAGAACAACATTCTTGTGATATTATAATTTCAGGAGCTGATTATGCTCACACAGAATCATTATTAGACAAGAGATACAGACAATATTCAAAGAAATACTGGTCTAAAAAAACATGGGCGCCATCTTCGCTTTTGTTCTATGTTGGATTTGATAAAAAGATAACAGATGTTGCTCACCATAATTTGTTTTTTGATACTGATTTTGACGAACACAGTGCTGATATTTATGACGAACCAAAATGGCCTGAAAATCCACTTTTTTATGCCAATTTTACATCAAAAACCAATTTTGAAACAGCTCCTGATGGATGTGAAAATGGTTTCTTCTTAATTCCATTAGCTACAGACTTGGAGGACAACCAAGAATTTAGAGACAAATATTTTAATATTATAATAGAAAGATTAGAAAAATTAACAAATCAAAAATTAAAAAATAATATAATTTTTAAAGAAAGTTTTTGTGTTAAAGATTTTATTAAAGATTATAACTCATATGGAGGCAATGCATATGGCCTTGCCAACACAATTATGCAAACTGCTTTTTTAAGACCTAATTTAAGAAGTAATAAAGTCAAAAATTTGTACTTTAGTGGGCAATTGACTGTTCCAGGTCCTGGTGTGCCGCCTGCAATTGTTTCAGGAAAACTAGTTAGTGACCTAATTATTAAAGATGGAAAAATTATTTGATCAAGTTTCAGAAAGTTGTTCTAGAATCGTCACTGAATCATACAGTACTTCTTTTACATTAGCTACAAAGATGCTTGATAGTTCTATAAGGCAGGACATTTACAATATATATGGATTCGTTAGATTTGCTGATGAAATTGTAGACAGTTTCCACGATTTCAATAAAGAAGAACTTTTAAATCTATTTGAACTAGATCTTAAAAAATCAATAAAAGATAAAATAAGTCTTAATCCAATACTTAATTCTTTTCAAAAAACATTAAATAAATATGAAATCGACTATGAACTTGTAAATAGTTTTTTAAAAAGCATGAAATCTGATTTAAACAAAAAACAATATTTGAGTAGTGAAGAATTTGATGAATATGTATATGGCTCTGCTGATGTAGTTGGACTTATGTGTTTAAAAGTTTTTGTAAAAGGAGATCAAAAGCAATACAATGATTTAAAACCCTACGCTATGTCTCTTGGTTCAGCATTTCAAAAAGTTAATTTCTTAAGAGATTTAAAAGCTGATCATGATGGATTAAATAGAAGCTATTTCCCAAATTTAGACATTGATAAGTTTGATGAAAAATCAAAAACAATAATATTGAACGAAATTAATAACGACTTTTCTCATGCTTTGAAAGGAATTTTCTTATTACCATCTTCTGCTAGATTTGGGGTTTATACTGCATATAAGTATTATCTAAAACTTTTAAATAAACTTAAAAACACTAATCCACTGAAAATTAAATCTACAAGAATAAGAGTTCCTAACTATCAAAAAATCAATGTACTGGCAAGATCTTACGTTCGTTATAGACTAAACATATTATAAATGAGTACAGCTATTTGGATATTTACAGTAATTGCAACATTTTCTTTCATGGAATTTATCGCATGGTTTTCGCATAAATATATCATGCATGGATTTATGTGGTTTCTTCACAAAGATCATCACAAAAAAGATCATAAATCCTGGTTTGAAAGAAACGATATGTTTTTTTTACAATATGCTGCTATTAGTATGTTTTTCACAGTCTTATGGGGGGAATACAATTTTTGGCTAGGGCTACCTATTGCAATAGGAATATTTATGTATGGATTAGCTTATTTTATAGTTCATGATGTTTTTATTCATCAAAGATTTAAAATACTAAGAAACATTGATAATAAATACGCTAGAGGGTTAAGAAGAGCTCACAAAATTCATCACAAACATTTAGGAAAAAAAGATGGTGAATGTTTTGGAATGTTAATTGTGCCCAAAAAGTATTTTAAATAAGAGACATTTCAATAGCAGCAATAGCAGCTTCAGTACCCTTATTTCCATATTTCCCACCGCTTCTATCTATCGACTGTTGAAGATTATCGTCAGTAAGTACACAAAAAATTACTGGAGATTTACCATTTAAATTTAAATCCTTGATGCCAATTGATGTTGAGTTACAAATAAAGTCAAAATGTTTTGTTTCTCCTTTAATGACACTACCAATAGCAATAATAGCATTAAATGCTTTATCCTGCATCACTTTGCAACCGTAAACAAGTTCAAAACTTCCAGGTACATAAATAACTTCAATATCAATTTTATTAGCACCTTTTTGAGTAAGTAAATCCAAACAACCTTTAAGTAAATTATCAGTAATTTGTTTATTCCATTTAGAAACAACAATACCAAACTTTAAATTTTTAGCTGAGGGAACATTACCTAAATCTAATGAATTGAGACTATTGTGGGAAGATGACATTATTAATTATTTCAATGAATTTTTTTCTATCTGAATATCAATATAAAAAGATTCTTGAGACTTAGGGAAATTATCTCTAATAGAACTATAATATTTTGTGGCTAATTTATTTTTATTTAAAACTGAAGCAGTATTTCCTGCTTTTAATAAAAATTTTGGTGCTGTAAAACTATTGTCAGAAACATTGAAGGCAAGTTCATAATAATTTAATGCATCATTTAATTGATCGAGTTCAGCAAAAGAATCCCCAATACCTCCAAGAGCTAAAGCCTTTAAGACAACATCTTCACTGTCAAAATATTTTAAATATTTAATAGCATTCTCAAAATCATTTAAATTGTAATATGCCATACCTGCACTGTAATAAGAAAGTTGTGACGCATTAGTACCAGAATAATTTTCAATAATATCTAAAAAACCATACTTACCTTCCCCTCCGTTAAGTGACATTAAAAATAAAGAATCACTATTTTCATTATCCTCAAGTGCTAGGCTAAAGTAATTTTGAGCAGTAAACAATTCATTATTAGCTTCATCAGAATTTGGTTCTAAAACCAAACTTGAGTATCCTAAAAATCCTAATACCATAATCACTATAACTAACACACTTCCGATAATATGTTTTTGATATTTAGCAACAATCCTTTCAGTACTAGATGCACTTTGATCTAAAGTATCAAATACTTCAGCAGTTGTACTTTGATTAATATCAGAATTACTTGTTTTTCTTTTTAAACCTTTTTTCTTGTACGTTGCCATAATGAATTTTAATAATGGGTAAAAATAAAATTTTATTCCAATGAATTAGAGATAAAAACTAATTATTTTACATAATTTGCATTGTTTTCAGTAATTTTTCTAAAATAAGTAATGAATTCTTTATATCTAAATAAAATAAACGTAGTAAACTATAAAAATATTTTAATTGGTGAATATGAATTAGACAGAAAAATCAATTGTTTTGTAGGAAACAATGGAATTGGAAAAACTAACTTATTAGATTCGATATATCATCTTTCAGCAGGAAAAAGCTATTTCAATTCTATTAGCTCTCAAACAATTAATCACGATCAAGATTTTATGTTTATTGACGGTGATTTTATTAAAAACGATACACAAGAAAATATAATTTGTAGTCTTAAAAGAGGCAAAAAGAAAACTCTGAAAAGAAATGGAAAAATTTATAAAAAACTTTCAGAACATGTAGGCTTAATTCCTTTAGTCATGATTTCTCCATCCGACAGAGATTTAATACAAGAAGGTAGTTCACTAAGACGAAAGTTTATTGATAGTATTATTTCTCAAAACAATAATATTTATTTAAATAATATTATAAATTATCACAAGGTACTAACTCAAAGAAACGCATTGTTAAAATATTTTAACAAAAGCAATTCTTTTGATTTGGATAATATTAGCATATATAATGATCAATTATCACAATTGAGTAAGCCTATTTATGAGACAAGAAAAAAATTTTTTAAAAATTTTTCTCCTGTTTTTTTTAAGCATTATAATTCAATTAGTCAAAATAAAGAAACAATAAACATCTCTTTTCAAAGTCAACTAGAACATGAGTCTTTAGATTCATTACTAAATAATAGTATTAATAAAGATAGAATTATTCAATACACAAGTTGCGGAATTCACAAAGACGATTTAGTTATGGAAATCAATGGCTATCCAATCAAAAAATATGGAAGTCAAGGTCAACAGAAATCTTTTTTAATTGCTTTAAAACTGGCACAATTTGATTATTTAAAATCAGAATGTAATTCATCACCAATTTTATTACTAGATGATATTTTTGATAAATTAGATAATGAAAGGGTGAAACAACTAATACAATTAGTAAATAATAATTTATTTGGTCAAATTTTTATTTCAGATACTGATTTTGATAGGACAAATAGAATTATTAAAGAAATTGACTCATCTCATAAAATATTTAAATTATGAAAAGAAATTTCGAGTCAAAAAGTATAAAAAATATATTAGGAAAATTAATTGACAGCTCTTCAAATTTAAATTCTGGACTTAATAATATAAAAGTTCAAAAATTATGGAAAGAAGTTATGGGATCTAATGTTAATTCTTATACAAATGAAGTTATATTAAAAAACAAAACTCTTTATGTTAATTTAAACTCATCTGTTTTAAGACAAGAGCTTAGTTTTGGAAAACAAAAAATAGTAGACCTATTAAATAAAGAGCTTGGGAAGAAAATTATTCAGAAAATAGTTCTAAGATAAAATCTCTTCTTTCGAAAAATGAAACGCACCCTCAATTTCTGCATTTTCATTACTATCAGATCCATGAACTGCATTTTCACCCATTGAAGTTGCATATAAATTTCTAATAGTTCCCTCAGCAGCTTCAGATGGATTTGTAGATCCAATTAACTTTCTAAATTCTTCAACAGCATTATTTTTTTCTAAGATTGCAGCTACAATTGGGCCTCTGCTCATAAATGAAACTAGTTCTCCATAAAAAGGACGTTCATTATGAACTTCATAAAATTCTTCAGCTTTTTCTTTCGTAAGCTTAGTTAGCTTCATCGCTATGATTTTGAATCCAGCAGAATTGATTTTTTCTAAAATTGCTCCAATATGACCATTTTCAACAGCATCAGGTTTAATCATTGTAAAAGTTCTATTACTCATGTTTTAAAATTTTTTGCAAACCTAAGAAAAAAATGAATTCAATTGTAACGAACATAATTTGTATTTTTATGAAGTGATAAATATAACTATTGTTGGAACTGGAAATGTAGCATTTCATCTAAGTGAAATTTTTTTAGAGAAAGAAGGAATTAATTTGATGGAGATCTGTGGTAGGAAAAATAATCTTCCTTCATATTTTAACGATAAAATAAATTATTCTAATAATCTTTCTAAACTCGAAAAATCAGATTTTTACTTAATCTGTATTGATGATGATCAAATTGAAAATATTTCTAAAAATATAAAAATTGACAAAAACAGTATAATCTTACATTGTTCTGGTTCAACATCTATCAATGTATTGTCAAATAATATTTCATACGGAGTATTGTATCCATTACAAACCTTTAGTATTAATAAAAGTGTAAATTTTAATGATATTCCAATTATAGTCGAGGGTAACTCCAAAGAAAGTTTAAATAAAATAAAAAACCTAGGTTTAATGATTTCTGGAAACGTGTTACAGGCCTCTAGTAAACAAAGATTAGCCATTCACGTTTCTGCTGTTTTTACAAATAATTTTACAAATTACATGAGAATTGTAGCAGATGAAATTTTAAAATCAAATGAAATTGATACAGATATTTTAAATCCATTAACTCTAGAAACTTCAAATAAATTAAAATATTTATCTTCAAAAGATGCTCAAACTGGACCTGCATTAAGAAATGATTTAAAAACAATAAAAAAACACTTAAATTTATTAAAAGGAACAGGTCATGAAGAAATTTACAAAACAATTTCTTTAAAAATTACAAAACTAAACAATGAACTATAAAGAAAAACTCAACAAAATAAAAACATTTGTTTTTGATGTCGATGGTGTATTTACAGATGGGAAAATTATGGTTGATAGCCAGGGAAAAGAATCTAGATTATTTAACACTAAAGATGGGATAGCTGTAAAATTAGCTAATGACTTAGGTTACAATGTTGCTATCATTACAGGAGCTAATAATCAAGGAATAAAAGCTAGGTTAAATAGACTTGGTGTTAAAAATATTTTTCTAAACTCAAGTGACAAAGTAAAAGATCTTTTAAATTATTCTAAAATTAACAATATTAATCTTGAAGAAACTGTTTATATGGGTGATGATCTACCCGATACATATCCAATGGAATTAGTTTATTTAAAAACTTGTCCTTTTGATGCTGCCCCTGAGGTTAGAGAAATATCTGATTATGTTTCTATTAAAAAAGGTGGAGAAGGATGCGTGCGAGATATTATAGAACAAACTCTTAAAGTCCAAGGAAAATGGAACATTAGCAAAAAACATCAAAATATTTAATTGATGTTTTTTGAAAAATTAAAAAACTATAACGTTTTATTAGCTTCAGGTTCAAAAAGAAGACACGAACTTCTTAATCAACTAGGAGTTAAATTTAAAATTGTTAATCAAGATGTAGAAGAATCATTTTCTAACGATTTAAGATGTAGTGAAATAACAGATTATTTAGCTAAAAAAAAATCGTCCTTATTAGTTGAAAAACTAAAAAAAAATGATTTACTTATAACCTCAGACACAATAGTTTGGCATAAAAATAGATCCCTTGGTAAACCTAAAAATAGAGATGAAGCATTTGAAATGATCAAATCACTTGAAAACTCTTCTCACGAGGTAATTACTTCGATTTGTATTTCAACAATAAAATCTCAAGTGATTGTAAATGAAAAAACACTTGTTTTTTTTGACAAAATTGACAAAAATGATCTATTATACTACACAAAAACATCTGATGTATTAGATAGAGCAGGAAGCTATGGAATACAAGATTATATTGGTCATATTGGTATAAAAAAAATTAAAGGTTCATACAGCAATGTATTAGGCTTTCCTACAAATTTATTTGTAAACACAATCAATTCTATGAATTTATGAAATGGCTAAAGGCTTACACGTTAATTTTATTTATAAATTTTTTATTTATAATTTGTTTTATTATTCTAACTAATTATTATTCGATTTAATATGTCTTTAATTGACTGGTCAATACTTTTAACTACAATTTCTTTCATTGTAATATATGGTGTTTATAAAACCAGAAAATTCAACACAATTAATGATCATTTAAAGGGAGGTGGATCAGCAAATTGGCTTACTATAGGTTTGTCAGTAATGGCCACTCAAGCAAGTGCAATTACATTTTTATCTACGCCCGGTCAAGCCTATAATGATGGAATGGGATTTGTTCAGTTTTACTTTGGACTTCCATTGGCAATAATAGTTATTTGCATGGTTTTTATTCCAATATACCACAAGTTAAAAGTATACACAGCATATGAATATTTAGAAAAAAGATTTGATAGAAAAACTAGAACTCTGGCTGCGATTTTATTTTTAATTCAAAGAGGATTAGCAGCTGGAATAACAATCTTTGCACCTGCTATTATTCTTTCTACAATTTTAGGATGGGATTTGAAATTACTAAACTTAACTATTGGTCTGTTAGTGATTTTTTATACTGTAAGTGGAGGCACAAAAGCAGTTAGCATAACTCAAAAACAACAAATGTTTGTAATAATGAGTGGAATGATAATAGCCTTTGCGATTATATTAAATTCCTTTCCAGAAAATTTAAATTTTACAGAAGCTATTAAAATGGCAGGCATTGGAGGTAAAATGGAAATTATAGATTTTTCATTGGATATTGATAAAAGATATACTTTTTGGAGTGGAATAACAGGAGGCTTTTTTTTAGCACTCTCATACTTTGGAACGGATCAGAGTCAAGTTCAAAGATATTTAACAGGAAAATCTGTAAAAGAAAGTCAGCTTGGTCTAATGTTTAATGCAGTATTAAAGATTCCTATGCAATTCTTCATATTATTTATTGGAGTAATGGTATTTGTATTCTTTGAGTTTAACAATACGCCTATAAACTTCAATCCACAAGTAGAAAATTATTTAGAGCAATCTCAAAACCCAGAGTATTTAATTGAAAAAGAAAAATTCATATCTCTTAGAAAAGAAAAAAGAAGTTTACAACAAAAATATATTGATAATATTGATTTTGGAGTTACAAAAAATCTAGAAAAAGAAATCAAACAATTGCATAAAAACGAAAAGGAAATTAGAGAAAATGTAAAAGATATTACAAAAAAAATTGCTCCGCAATCAATAGAATCCAATGATTTAGATTATGTTTTTATATTCTTTATACTAAATTATTTACCAAAAGGAATTATTGGCTTATTACTTGCTGTAATTTTAAGTGCAGCAATGTCATCAACTGCATCAGAACTTAATGCACTTTCAACAACAACCGTTATTGATATATATAAAAGAAATCATATTGAAAAAAAATCTGAAAAACATTATTTAAGAGCCTCAAAATGGTTTACGGTTATGTGGGGTTTAATTGCAATAATTTTCGCTAGTTTCGGTTCCTTATTTGAAAATTTAATTCAACTAGTAAATTTAATTGGATCAATTTTTTACGGAACTATCTTAGGTATTTTTATAGTAGCTTTTTTCTTTAAAAAGATAAAAGGAAACCAAGTTTTTTATGCTGCATGTATATCTCAAATATCAATATTTATGATCTACGGGTTCATGGAAATCGGTTATTTATGGTTAAATTTTATAGGTGCATTTTTAACAATATTTATTTCAAATTTGTTAAAAAGAGATTAGTGATTTAATTATTTGATACATAACTTAAAGTTTCTTTTAATGTATTAATCGAATCTTTGATGTTTGTTTCATTTGCAAGTTTAAGACCTTTTTTTGCAATTTCAATTGATTTATCAACTGATCCAAAAGCATGGTAAATAAGAGCCTTCTGATTCAACATCCAATAAGGTAAATCTTGTCTTAAATCAGAACATTTATCAATCCATAATTTTGCTTTTTTAATATCTAAATCTTCTTCTAAATAAAAAACTGCGGCTTTGTAGTAATCTTGTGAACTAGGATTGTCATTTAAAGTATTATTAATTGACTTAACTACCTTATCCTGAGTTAAAGAATTTATATTAAATGAAACTAAAGTATTTTCCCAAAATATATCTAAAGTACAACCATTGTTATTTAAATTATTTAAAGAAATTGTGAATGTTTCAATGTAGAAAGGCAGTGAGATAGTATTAGCTGATACCTCAATTTCAACTAAATCATCATCCCAATCTCTTGGAAGACCCCAATTATCATATTTTTTATAAAATATTAAATTCCAAGAATTTAAATTTGGAATTGTATATATAGAATAAGTTCCTTTTTTAATAAGTTTATTCTGAATCTTAACATTATCCTCAAAAGTAATTTTAGTATTTTCATTAGCTCCTGTTCTCCATTTTTCACCAAATGGTATAAGTGTGCCAAAAACAATTCTTTGTCTTGCAGAAGGTCTTGAATACTCTATATTAACGTTATCTAGGCCAACTTTTTGAGAAAACTTTGACAAAGGACTTGGTTGAGGAGTTTCAATTTGTGAAAATATAAAAGATGATAAAAATATTGTTAAAATAGTAATTAATAATTTTTTGTTCATAATCTTAATTTGGAATGATCTTTGTTTATTAATAATAAATTATAAAAATTGAAGATATATCAAATTAAAACAAAACAAAAATTGCCAATTTCAGCTCAAAAAGCATGGGAGTTTTTAAGTAATCCAAACAATCTTGCCGAAATAACTCCAAAATACATGAATTTTAAAATTTTAAGTGGAGCTGATAGATCGATATTTGCGGGGCAAATTATTCAATACAAAGTTACACCAATCCTTGGAATCACATTAAAATGGGTTACCGAAATTACACATGTAAAAAAAAATGAATATTTTGTTGATGAACAAAGGTTTGGACCATATTCTTTGTGGCACCACAAGCATTTTATTAAAGAAATTGATGGAGGAATTGAAATGGAAGACATTGTTGATTACAAAATACCTTTTGGAATTTTAGGTCAAATTGCTCATCCTTTGTTTGTCAAAAATAAACTTAAACAAATTTTTAAATTCAGAGAAAAAAAACTAACTCAACTTTTTGGAAAATTATAATATCATGAAAAAAAATATTCTATTTATTGGTGGATCATCAGGAATTGGACACGAAACCATAAAACAAATACACAATCAACATAATGTTTATGTAGCTAGTAGGTCAAATGATAATTTTAAAGATCTAAATGTTAATTACATTAAATATGATGTATTAAATGAAGAATTAAACACTGAAACAATACCTGAAGAATTGCATGGCTTTGTGTATTGTCCTGGAAGTATTAACCTAAGACCGTTTAGAAGTTTAAAATTAAGCACGTTTGAAGAAGACTTAAATATAAACTTCTTATCAATGGTTAAATCCCTTCAAAAGGTGATAAATAATTTAAAAAAATCTGGAAATGCAAGTGTTGTTTTATTTAGTACTGTTGCAGTTAAAGTAGGTATGCCGTTTCATACAAGTGTTTCAGCCTCAAAGGGAGCAATTGAAGGTTTTGCTAGATCCCTAGCAGCAGAATATGCGCCATTACTAAGAGTTAATGTTATAGCTCCATCCCTTACAGATACCCCAATGGCTCAAAGATTTTTAAACAATGATTTAAAAAAAGAAAAGGTAGGAGATAAACATCCTCTTAAAAGACACGGAAATGCCAATGATATTGCTAACTCAGTTGTACACTTGTTAAGCGATAACAGCTCGTGGATTACAGGACAAACATTTGGAGTTGACGGAGGAATGTCATCAATTAATCTTTCATAATTGAAAAAAAAAATATCAATTTTTTGGTTTAGAAGAGATCTTAGATTAGATGACAACAGAGGCCTGTACAATTCATTAAAAGAAAACAATTCAGTATTACCGATTTTTATTTATGACAAAAACATCTTAGATAAATTAAATTTAAATGATCATAGAATTGAATATATAAATCATGCCGTATTAAAAATGAATGAGGTTTTATCAAAAAAAAATAAATCTATCTCATGTTTTTACGGCAAACCAGAACAAGTGTTTTTAAATCTTATAAATCAATTTGATATTAAAAAGGTCTATACAAATAGAGATTATACCCCTTATTCAAATAAAAGAGATCTTATTATTAAAGAATTACTTGAAAATAATGGAATACAATTTTTTGATTACAAAGATCATGTGTTGTTTGAGAAAAATGAAATTGTGAAAGATGACGGTACCCCCTATAAAGTTTATACTCCATTTTCAAAAAAATGGATTAATAAAATGTATGAACAAGGCATTCCTAAATACATGTCTGAAAATTTAATTGAAAATTTAATAAATGAAAAAAATACATTTAACACAGAATCAATTGGATTTACAAAATCAAAAATAAATTTTTTAAAAAGTAATATTTCCAAGGAAATAGTTAATAATTACGAATTAAAAAGAAATTTCCCAAGTTCTAACGGAACTTCCAAAATTGGTGTGGAACTTAGATTTGGAACAATTAGTACTAGAAAATTAATAACAAAAGCAAATGATTCAAATAATATCACATTTTTAAAAGAATTGATTTGGAGAGAATTTTTTCAACAAATTCTACATCACTTCCCTAAAACTATAAATACAAGTTTTAAATCAAAATATGAAAGAATAGAATGGTTAAACGATGAAAATAATTTTAAAAAATGGTGTAACGGACAGACTGGATATCCATTAGTTGATGCTGGAATGAGAGAATTGAATAAAACAGGATTTATGCATAATAGAGTTAGAATGGTTGTAGGAAGTTTTTTATGCAAACATTTACTTATTGATTGGAGATGGGGTGAAGCATATTTTAGAGAAAAATTATTTGATTATGAAACAGCCAGTAATATTGGAAATTGGCAGTGGGTTGCTGGGTGTGGAGTAGACGCAGCTCCATATTTTAGAATATTTAATCCACACGAACAACTTAAAAAGTTTGATAAGCAATTTAATTATGTGAAACAATGGGTTCCTGAATTTGAAACAAATCAATATGCAAGTCCAATAGTTGATCATAAAGAAGCCAGAGAAAGATGTCTTATAACTTATAAAAAAGCTTTAAATAATTGAGTATAAATATAATTTTCCCGAACCAACTTTTTGAAAAAAGTTTAGTTTTTAACAATAACTATCCGACTTTTTTGATCGAAGAATATTTATTCTTCAATCAATATAATTTTCATAAACAAAAAATATTATTCCATAGAGATTCTATGATGAATTATTATGATTATTTGAAAAATAATGGTGTAAATGTAAAATATATTAATTCTTTTGATAAAGAATCTGACATTAGAATTTTTTTAAAAAACATTAGTTACAAGGAGATTAACATTTACAATCCAGTTGATAATTGGCTAGAAAAAAGAATACTTTCTTCGTGTTTAAAAAAGAATATTAAAATAAATATTCATGAAAATCCTCTTTTCCTAACTAAAAAAAGTGATTTGACTCCATTTTTTAGCCCTACTAAAAAAAAGCTATTTCAAACATCTTTCTACAAAAATCAGAGAATTAAATTTAATATTCTTTTAAATAATGAAAATAAACCAGATGGAGGTAAATGGACCTATGATGATTTAAATAGAAAAAAATACCCAAAAAATAAAAAAACGCCAATTATAGATTACTCTTTTCTAAAAAGTACTAATTACAATGATTCAATAAAATACGTTTCAAAATATTTTTCTAAAAACTATGGGGAAATAAACGACTCACAGCTATATCCATCTGATTTTGAAACATCAAAGGAATGGTTTAATAATTTCTTAAAAACCAGATTCAATGAGTTTGGAATATATGAAGATGCTATTTTGATAAATGAATCTGTAATAAATCACAGTATTTTATCTCCTCTGTTAAATTCAGGCTTATTAGATCCTAAATATATTATTGAAAAATCTATAAAATTTTATGAAAAAAATAATATTCCTCTAAATTCAATCGAAGGTTTTGTTAGACAAATAATTGGTTGGAGGGAATTTATAAGAGGAGTATATGTTTGTAAAGGAACAGAAGAAAGAACAAAAAATTACTGGAATTTTAAAAGAAAAATTCCAAAGTCTTTTTACAATGGAACCACTGGAATAGATCCTATAGATGACACTATCAAAAAAGTTAATAAATCTGGATATGCTAATCATATTGAAAGACTTATGATTTTAGGTAATTTCATGGTATTGTGTGAATTTAATCCAGATGATGTATACAAATGGTTTATGGAACTTTTTATAGATTCTTACGATTGGGTAATGGTTCCCAATGTTTATGGAATGAGTCAATTTGCTGATGGAGGTCTAATGTCCACAAAACCCTACATAAGCAGTAGTAATTATATAATAAAAATGAGTGACTATAAAAAAGGTAGTTGGAGTGATATTTGGGATGGATTATTTTGGTCGTTTATGGACAAGCAGAGAGAGTTTTTTAAAAAAAATCCTAGAATGAGAATGCTTATAAGTAGTTATGATAAAATGGATTCCCTAAAAAAAGAGAAATTACTTTTAGATGCTGATAGTTTTATAAAAAATTTATATCATGATTAAATTAGATCTTGTTCAAATTGACAGAGTAATAGAAATGGCTTGGGAAGACAGAACTCCATTTGAAGCTATAACATTTCAATTTGGACTAACAGAAAAGGAGGTTATCCAAGTAATGAGAAGGGAGATGAAATCAAAAAGTTTTGCGATGTGGAGAAAAAGAGTTCAGGGTAGGAAAACCAAACATGTTAAACTGAGAGATAATACTGTAGATAGATTTAAATGTACAAGACAGAGATCAACGGGAAATAAAATATCAAAGCGAGATTAAGTCCTTTGAATTTTAGCGCCAAGAGCTCTTAGTCTCTCATCAATATTTTCATAACCTCTATCGATTTGTTCAATATTGTGAATTAAGCTTTTTCCATTAGCTGAGAGCGCAGCTATTAACAATGAAATACCTGCTCTAATATCTGGAGAAACCATAGTTGTGGCTTTTAATTGTGATGTGAAATCATGTCCTATTACAGTTGCTCTATGAGGGTCGCACAAAATTATTTTGGCTCCCATATCAATTAATTTATCAACAAAAAACAGTCTGCTTTCAAACATTTTTTGATGAATTAAAACACTTCCTCTTGCTTGAGTAGCAACTACTAAAATAATACTCAATAAATCAGGTGTAAATCCAGGCCAAGGCGCATCGGACACTGTTAAAACGGAACCGTCAATATAATTTTGAATTTCATAGCCATCTTTGTGCTCGTCAATAAAAATATCATCATCTCGTTTTTCTAATTTAATACCAAGTTTTCTAAAAACATTAGGTATTTGTCCTAGATTATCCCAGCTAACATTTTTTATAGTAATCTGACTTTTAGTCATCACTGCCAAGCCTATCCAACTCCCTATTTCAATCATATCTGGTAAAACTGTATGATTACATCCATTTAAAGTTTTTACTCCATTAACTACCAATAAATTTGAACCAACACCAGAAATATCAGCCCCCATTGCTATCAGCATATTACAAAGCTGCTGTATGTAAGGTTCACAAGCTGCATTATAAATTTCAGTTTTTCCTGTAGCTAAAACTGATGCCATTAAAACATTTGCAGTTCCAGTTACGGATGCCTGATCTAATAAAATGTATGATCCTTTTAATTGTTTAGCTTCAACACCATAAAAATATTCTTCTTTATTATATCTAAACGAAGCTCCAAGTTTAATTAAACCTAGAAAATGAGTATCTAATCGTCGTCTTCCAATTTTATCACCACCAGGTTTTGGAATATATCCCTTGCCAAATCTGGTTAGTAGAGGGCCTACGATCATAATTGAGCCCCTTAAACTACTACCCTTAGTCTTAAATTCTTTTGAATTTAAATAATCAATATTTACATTATCTGCTTGAAAAGAATATTTATTTTTTTTTATTCTTGTTACTTTAACTCCCAAAGAACTTAAAAGATCAATTAACTTTAAAACATCAATAATTTCAGGAATATTATCAATTATAACTTTATCTTTTGTTAACAAACAAGCACAAATAACCTGTAAAGCTTCATTTTTTGCTCCCTGAGGAGTTACTTCACCTTTTAATTTAACACCACCATGAATTGAAAAAGTACCCATTTTAAAAACAATTAATTACTATTTCTTTTTTTAAAATTCCTATAGTGCTTCTTATTATTTTTATGAACTGGAGTCTTACCAAATTTTTTATTTGTTAGTTTGATTAGATTTTGAGAATCTGACAATGGTTTGTCGTCAACGGAATAATTTATTTTATTATTTGATAGTTCCTTTAAATGTTTAAATATAACATCGTCTTCAACAGTGTCTTTATTCCAATTTAAAAAACACTTTTTCATGTGATTAGCTATAACATAAATCAGTTCTTTTTTCATATCACCTTCTTCCCAATCAACAGCAATATCTATCATACGTTTGATATTGTTTCCATAAAAACGATATTTAGGAAAGTTTTGAGGATATTTTAATTTATCCGGTCTTTGATTAAAAACCTCCTTTAGAGGTTGAGGATATGGACAATCTATATCTAATGCAAAATCAGACATAATAAATAATTGATCCCATAATTTGTGTTGGAATTCAGGAACATCTCTTAAATGAGGATTCATATTTCCCATGACGCCAATTATAGCTTTAGCCAAATTACTTCTTTCAACTTTATTTTCACAAGCTAGTGCTTGATCAATCATCTTGTGCAAGTGTCTTCCGTACTCAGGAATTATTAGTTTCGTACGTTCTGTGTTATATTGTAAGTTATCTATCAATGTATGGGTAATTTAAAAAATGAAGTTTCACAAATTTAATAAAATTAAATCATAAAGATATTATTCCTTTAATTTTTGAAGCTAATTTATATTTTTTAATAATAAAACTTGGAGATTTCATAACTGCAGTTATGGAAAAACTTGTGAATCTATTACTTGAGGAACTTCTTGACGAAATATCTGTATTCTTAACATCACTAAAAATAGACTTTAGTTGTTCAATATTTTTAATATCAGATTTAATAATAAATTTAAACCTATATAAACTTGGCCAAGAAGAAGATTCAGATAATTGTTTTTCTAACCTTTCATAAAAATCATTATTCTCATTATTCACATGACAAATATATGTAGAAAGTACTATTAATTGTTTATTTTGCAATTCATATTATGAATAAAAAAATATTAATAACTGGAGGGCCTGGAACAGGTAAAACTGAACTTATAAATGAACTAGAAAATCAAGGATTCAATTGCGAAAAAGAAATTAGTAGAGAAATTACCGAAAGTGAGCAAAAAAAAGGGGTAGATCAGTTTTTTTTAAAAGATCCAATAGAATTTAGTAAAAGATTAATGTTTTTAAGAACAAATCAATATAATAAAATACAAAATGTTAATTATACTTTTTTTGACAGAGGAGTACATGAAATAATTGCTTATTTAAATTTTATAAAAATTAAATATGATGATTATTTTATAATATCAGCAAAAAAAATAGTTTATGACAAAATTTTCATACTACCTCCATGGGAGGATATTTATATAAATGACAATCAACGTTATGAAAGTTTTAAGGAGTGTAAAGAAATACATAATGAGATATTGAAAATCTATCGAGAATTGAAAATTGAAATAATCATGCTTGAAAAAAACAGTGTTTCACAAAGGGTAGATACTGTCTTGGAACTAATAAAAAAATAATTATGAATATTATATTTATGGGAACCCCAGAATTTGCAGTTGAATGCTTAGACGTTCTGGTAAAATCTAACCATAATATTCTTGCTGTTGTTACCTCTGAAGATAAGCCAGCCGGAAGAGGACAAAAAATAAAAATATCTGAAATAAAAAAATATTCAATAACAAAAAATATAAAAACTCTACAACCTAAAAATTTAAAAGACCCCAGTTTTCTTAATGAAATAAAATTATTAAAACCCGATATTTTTATAGTGGTAGCGTTTAGAATGCTTCCTAAAATTTTATGGGAAATTCCAAAAAAAGGAACTATAAATTTACATGCCTCATTACTACCAAACTTGAGAGGGGCTGCTCCGATACATTGGGCAATTATTAATGGGTTGCAAAAAACCGGTGTTTCTACATTTTATATAAATGAAAACATTGATTGTGGTGAAATTATAGAACAAAAAAAGGTTTCAATTTCAGAAAATGAAAATACTGGCGAATTATATAACAAATTAAAAAAAATTGGTGCTCTCACTATTCTTTCAACACTAGAAAAAATAGATGAAAAAGATTTTAAAAGTATTAAACAAAACGAAAGTAAAGAAAATTTAAAAGCTCCAAAATTGAATCGAGAAAATACTAAAATCGACTGGAATAAGCCCTCAAATGAAATTCATGATTTTATTAGAGGACTCAATCCCTTTCCTTCGGCATGGACTTCAATTACTGAAAACAAAAAAATATTAAAAATTTATAAATCAAGAAGGTATTCATCCATTATAAATGAAAAGCAAAAACCTGGTACTATTATAATGAATAAAAACATATTATTAATCTCAACAAGCTCAGGACTAATTGAGATTTTAGAGTTAAAAATGGAAGGAAAAAAAATGATGAATAATATTGAATTCAATAATGGATTTAAATCACTAAACAAGACTATTTTAAGTTGAAAAAAGGATATGTTCTTTTTGCAGAACCAACAACTCAACACGATTTAACTTTTAATCGATCAGTTGTATTGATAGCGGAACAAAATGAAACGGGAACAATTGGTTTTATTATAAACAAAAAATCCGACTACTCTACTATAGACTTAATACCAGAACTTAATATCAATTTTACTATATATAACGGAGGACCAGTAGAAAAAGAAAATCTTTATTTTATACACAAAATTCCATCTTTAATAAAAAACTCTATTAAAATTAAAGACAATCTCTATTGGGGAGGAAACTTTGATTTAGTAATAAAATTGATCAATGGTAAAAAAATAAAAAAAAATGAAATAAAATTTTTTTTAGGTTATTCTGGATGGGAAAAAGAACAACTAAATAATGAAATAGAAAATAAATATTGGATTTTAGCTAAAAAAGAGAGTGTCGAAAAATTTCCTTTTCAAGAAACAATTAGTATTTGGAAAGAAAAATTAGAAAAATTAGGAGGAAAATATTTACTCTGGTCAAATTCACCAGAAAATCCACAGCACAATTAAAAATCGGTTATTTTTTTGTTCAAGTAATTAATAAAGATTTTGGCTACGTAATTAGATAAAGACTTATTCCTATATGTAGATACAGGAATTATTCCCGATATTGAATTAGTTAACCATATTTCATTTGCTGAGAGTAATTCAAATGGAGATATTTCAGTTTCTTCTAAAGAAAATTGAGGAAATATTTTAACATATTCAATTATTTTTTTTCTCATTATACCCTTTAAACATCCAGAACTTAAATTTGGAGTTTTAATTTTATTTTCATGAACAATAAAAAGATTTCCATTTAAAAACTCAGCAACATTTTTTTTATTATTCAATAAAATACAATTATCTAGATTATTTTCATTAGCATAAATACCCGCTAGAACATTTATTAATTTATTATTAGTTTTTAAATTTGAAAGAAGATCATTCTGAATATAATAGTCCTTAAACAAATCAACTTTAAACACAGATTCATTTACTTCAAAATTTTCACTACCAATTGCGCTACAATTAATAATAAAACTAGGAGACATAGAATTTGGAGTGTAATATCCAGCACCATTTCTAAAAATAGTTAAACGAACTCTGCCAGTAAAAACAGAATCAATTTTAGAAATAGTACTTAAAATTTGTAATTTAAAAAAATTTGGAGTGTAAGTTTGGGGTATTTCAATTCTAATTATTCTCATTGAAGACATTAAACGCATGTAATGATCTTCCCAAAAAATAATATTATTATTTATAATTTTAATAGATTCAAAAACTGAATCTCCATATAAAAAACCTCTATTTAATAAATCAGATTCGGATTTATTAATAAAATTTTCGTTATAATTTATCATGAATATCTAAGATGAACCCACTAATTTTTTTAAATCAGCTATTTGACTTTCCCAAATCATTTTAGATTCTTCAACTTCGTCTACATAAGCAAAGTCAGTAACCATCAAAGAGACATCCTTAGTTATCTCATCAACAACAATTCTAATTTCAAAAAAACATTTATCTTGATCTTCAGAATCATCCATCCACCTATATTTAACAAAGGAATCAGATTTAGATGAAATTAAATCGGCAACTTCTTCCGATCCGTCCCATAAAAAAGAAAAAGATTTTCCTCTAGAATTTACATCATCGGCAAACCATTCACATAACCCAGAAGCAGATGAAATATATTGGTATAACATGTGCGGGGAAGCTTGAATAGGAAACTCTATTTCAAATTTTTCTTTTAATTCCATAAATGGCAATATATAGATTAAATTAATTCTAAAAAAGAATTTTAAATATTTTTTATTCTTAGTTTGCCCCTATATAATTTGTTTATATATTTACGCGCATTTTATAATGGCGAGATAGCTCAGT
>JABJFE010000142.1 GCA_018662905.1 Flavobacteriaceae bacterium | reverse complement strand
TGCAAAGAAAAATGTAATTTTTAATAGCAATAATTCAAATTTAAAAACACAAATATTATTCCATGATAGAGATTTAAAAGAAATATATTTCGAAAAAGGGGGAGTAATAAAAGATTCTACAAATACCATTAAAAGCACAGAAGGAAAATATTTTTTAGAAAGCTCTAAATATGAATTCAAAGAGAGAGTAAACGTATATAATAATGACAATGATATTAAATCAATAAAACTTGATTATTATAGTAATACTGAAAAAGTTTTTTTTTATGGACCAACAGTAATAACTGGGAAAGATTATAGAATATTTAGCGAAAAGGGATATTACAATACTAAAAGTAAAAATGGATTTTTTAATACAAAAGCAAAAATTGAATATAATAATAGAATAATTAAAGGAGATAGTTTGATATTTGATGATTTGAAAAAATATGCTTCTGGAACAAAAAATGTATCAATAATAGATACATTAAATAAAACTATAATAAAGGGTGATTTTGCTGAAATTTTCAAAGATTTAGACTCGGCAATGGTCACAAAAAATTCATATGCAATAAAACTTTTAGAGAAAGATTCCTTGTTTATCAAAGCTGATACTTTATTTGCAGTAGGACCAAACGAAAATAGATTTATAAAGGGTAGATACAACGTGAAATTTTTTAAAACTAACATGAGTGGAAAATCTGATAAATTTATTATGAATCAAAAAAATGGATTAATTAAACTAATTCGAAATAAACTTTCAAAAAGAGAAGAACAAATATTAACAAGTAAAGAAATTTCAAAAAAAAATCCTATCATTTGGAATGGTGAAAGTCAAATGACAGGTGATGAAATACATATTATTAGAAATACAAAAACAAATCAACTAGATTCTTTGAAAATTTTAAATAATGCGTTTGTTATTGAGAAAGATAGTTTTGGGATTGATAATTATAATCAAATGAAAGGAATTGATTTATTTGGAAATTTTAAAGACAATGAATTAGAAAAAATAAAATTAAACAGAAATACTGAAATGATTTATTACTTGTATGATGAAGAGAGTAAAGATTTAATAGGTATTGATAAAGCCATTTGTAGTTCAATTTTAATGACTATAAATAATAATAAAATTGATGAAATAATTTTTTACACTAATCCTGAAGGAAAAGTATATCCTGAAGATGATCTTGAGATAAATCAAAAAATTTTAAATGGTTTTAATTGGAGAATTGACGAAAAAATTTTGAATAAAAAAAATTTTCTAAGTAAATGATTTGAAAAATAAATTTTTTAAATACCAAGCGCAGACAACTAATAATCCTATAGGTTTAGAAATTTTAAAGGCAGAAGGATCTTACATATATGACAAGAATAATAAAAAATATTTAGATTTTGTAGCAGGAGTTTCTGCATCAAATCTTGGACATAAAAATAAAAAAATAAAAGAGGCAGTAATTGATCAAATTGAAAAATACTGGCATGTAATGGTTTATGGAGAATTCATCCAAGAGCCAACTGTTAAATTATGTGAACTAATTTCTGAAAACTTACCAAATTCACTTTCCAATACTTATTTAACAAACTCAGGAACTGAAGCTGTAGAAGCTGCCATGAAATTAGCTAAAAGAGTTACGGGAAGAAGTCAGTTTGTGGCGGCAAAAAATGGTTATCACGGAAATACTCAAGGAGCAATGAGTGTTATGGGTTTTGAAGAAAGAAAAAGAGCCTATAGGCCTCTTATTCCAAATATTAATTTCGTTGAATTTAATAACGAAAGTAATATTTCAATAATTAATAATAAAACAGCAGCGGTAATTCTTGAAACAATACAAGGTGGAGCCGGTTTTATAATTCCTAAAAAAAACTATTTAAAGAAAATTAAAAATCAATGTGATAAAGTTGGAGCTCTTTTAATATTAGATGAAATTCAACCTGGAATTGGAAGAACAGGGAAGTTGTTTGCATTTGAACATTATGGAATAATTCCTGATATCTTAGTATATGGTAAAGGACTTGGTGGAGGATTTCCAATTGGAGCTTTATCATCAAGTTATGAAAACATGAGTCTTTTTAAAGAAAATCCTGTTTTGGGGCATATTACTACTTTTGGAGGACATCCTGTAATATCTGCTGCTGCTTATGCCAATCTTAAAGAAACTCTAGATTCTGGTTTAATGTCTTTAGTTAGTAAAAAAGAAAAATTATTTAGAAAATATCTAAAACATGAACTAATCCAGGAGGTTAGAGGAAAAGGATTAATGTTAGCCCTAATACTTAAAGAAAAGAAAATCACATCAAAACTTGTGACAAAATCATTAGAAAAGGGATTGATTTTATTTTATTTGTTATTTGAAACTAAAGCTGTAAGGATTACTCCTCCACTCACTGTAAGTGATCAAGAAATAAAAATAGGTTGTAAAATCATTTTAGAAGTACTTGATGAAATAAAAAATCCTGTTCATTAATTTGTTAAAAAGAATTATTTAATTTCTTCAATTAAAATAAATCTGATAATATCTTTACAATATAATGAAAGATAATTTCCAAGAATTTTTTTCTGATTCAATTTTAAAATTTGAATCAATGATTAAGAGCAATAAATTTTTGTTTTTTGATATAGATGAATTTGAATCTATTATTATATATTATCTCGAATCAGGAAATAGTTCGATGGCTAATAAAGCTATAAAAATGGCTGTAGATCAATATCCTAACAATACATCTATTCTGCTGCTAAAAGTTGAGGCTTTAATATTTGAAAATAAAATTGAAGAAGCTGAAAAAATAATTGATCTTTTATTTGAATTTGAAACAAACAATTCAGAAATAATTATTCAAAAATCTAGAATTCTATCCAAAAGAAAAAAACATACTGATTCTATTAGTCTTTTAAAAAAAATAAAGAAAGATTGTGAGTTTTATAGTGATGCTTTAATAATGATAGGTAAAGAATATTTATTTATTGACGATTTTGAAAATGCAAAAGAAAAGTTTAATGAATATATTAATGATTATCAATTAGATTATGCTGTTCTAAATAATTTACTTTATTGTTATGAAGCTATAGGTAATACAGATAGCACAATAAACTATTTAAATGATTTTTTAGAAATAAATCCTTATTGCGAAGTTGCATGGCACCAACTTGGAAAACAATATTTAAAAAAAGAACTTTACAAAGAAGCAATAACAGCATTTGATTTTGCTATAATTTCTGATGATTCCTTTGTGGGAGCTTACTTAGAAATGGGTAAAGTACTTGAAAAATTAAATAAAATCAATCAAGCCATAGAGCAATATGAAATTGTGATTAAAATAGATGAACCCAATCCGTTT
>JABJFE010000109.1 GCA_018662905.1 Flavobacteriaceae bacterium | reverse complement strand
CAATAGGACCGTGCTTCATTTCTGCTGCTGGATAGCCTTCTGCATGAATATAGGAAATCTCCTTAAGTTTTAGCGCACCCTCAAGAGCAATTGGAAAATGATATCCTCTGCCCAAGTATAGAAAGTTTTGAGCTTCTAAATAATTTTCAGAAATACCTTCAATTAATGGATTAGACTTTAAGACTTTTTCAATGGTTTTGGGTAACTGATAAAGTTCTTTTAGTACCCTATTGTAACGCTTATTGTCAATAGTACCAAGTTTTTCACCTAGAGCAAGACCCATTAGAAGCAACAAACTTATCTGACAACTAAAAGCTTTTGTCGAAGCAACTCCAATTTCAGAACCTGCATGAGTGTAAATTCCAGTATGAGTTTCTCTTGCGATAGATGATCCAACAACATTACATATTCCATATAAAAAAGCACCTTTACTTTTCGCCATTTTAATAGCAGCAAGTGTATCAGCGGTTTCTCCAGATTGAGAAATTGGAATAACTATATCTCCTTTATTAATTACGGGATTTCTATATCTAAATTCAGAAGCGTATTCAACTTCAACAGGGATTCTTAATAGTTCTTCAAAAAAATATTCTCCCAAAAGACTTGAATGCCATGAGGTTCCGCATGAAATAAAAATAATTCTATTAGCAGAGCTAAATTTTTCATAGTGTCTTTTTAGTGAAGAAATAGAAATTTTTTCTTCAGGTGAAAGTAATCTTCCTCGAAAGGTATCAGTAATAGATTGAGGTTGTTCAAAAATCTCTTTTAACATGAAATGATCATATCCCCCTTTTTCAACATCCTCAATATCTTGTTTTAATTCTTGAACATAAGGGTCAATTATTGAATCTTTTTTGATTTCCCTTAAAGTTAGTCCTTTTTTTAGGTTTACTATTGCCATCTCATTGTCATTTAAGTAAACACATCTTTTTGTAAACTCTAAAAATGGAGTTGCATCAGAACCAAAGTAATACTCGGACTCTCCAACTCCAATTGCCAACGGACTCCCAAGTCTTGCGGCTACAAGTTCTTTGGGGTTAGTGGAGTCAAAAACAACAATTGCGTAAGCCCCAACAACCTGTTTCAAAGCATAATAAACAGCTTTTCCAAGTTTTACTTTTTTTGTTTTTTTAATATCTTCAATCAGATTAACTAAGACTTCCGAATCCGTATCTGAACTAAAAGTGTATCCTTTTTTTACAAGAATTTTTTTAATTGAATCGTAATTTTCAATAATACCATTATGAACTAAAGAAATTTCTTCTGAGTTTGAAACATGCGGATGTGAATTAACTTGATTTGGAGGTCCATGTGTTGCCCATCTAGTATGGCCTATTCCAAGTGTTCCGTTTTTATCTTTTTCATTAACAAAAAGACTTTCTAGAGCAGAAACTTTTCCTTTGCTTTTTTTAATTAATAATTTATCATCATAAATCATTACTCCAGATGAATCGTATCCTCTATATTCTAATTTTTTTAATCCATTAATTAAAATATCATAAACAGGTTTATTTCCAATATAGCCAACAATTCCACACATTAGTTTCTAATTATCATTTGTATTTCGTTTTTTTCAAAACCAATTTTTTTATAAAATTCTGAGTTTTGCTTCGAGGAATTAAGTACAGTTTTATCACATTTTTTATCAGCTGCAATTCCAATCAGTTTTTCAACTAGTTTTTTTCCAATCCCTTTTCCTCTGTAATTTTGATTTACAGCTACGTCTTCAATAAGGCCTAGGGTTCTAGTTAATTTCCTTATAATATATATTGAAGCAACACCCGTTATTGTATTGTTGTCAACAGAAACTAATGTGAAGGAGTTTGGATCAGAAAGATGATTAGGATTGATTTTATTATCAAATTTATTGTTGAACGATTTTGTCCAGAGTTCAATAACTTGATTATAATCGTCAATTTTAAGCTCTCTTATTTTCATAAAAAAAGCGAAAATAAGTAATTAATCGATAAAAATGTGTTTTTAAGCTATGAAAAAAACGTTTTTGTCTTTATTGAAAATAAAGATTTGCAGTAAGTTCAATTTCATCTAGAATCAACTTATCTCCAAGGTTTTCAAAAAAGCTTCCAGATCTAAACCGAACATCATATTTACTTCTGTCAAAAACTAAGTTTGCAACATAACCTCCGATGTCTTTTACCATTTCAAATTGAATTGGATGTGTAATATCTTTTATAGTTAGTGATCCATCAACAAGGTATCCGGAATCAATTATTTTTGAACCTTCAATTGTAAGCTTAGCTTTTGTGTGTTTTTCAATTGAGAAAAAATCATCAGATTTTAAATGTCCTTCAAGTTTTTGTTTACTCCCTCCAGTTAAATCTTCTACAGTAAGAGAAGTCATATCAACTATGAAATATCCGTTACATATAATTTGCTCAGAATTTGTATTTGAACATACATTTAATTCACCGCTTTCAAACATTAATGAGCCATAATGTTGACTAGTAGTTATTTCTTTACCAACCCATTTTAAAGAGCTGCTATCTGT
>JABJFE010000029.1 GCA_018662905.1 Flavobacteriaceae bacterium | reverse complement strand
TGAGAGTTCACAACAATAAAAAATATTTATTAAATATTAAAAAAAAACCTTGCTAACGCAGGGTTTTTTTTATTTGAAAATTAATCGAGAAATTTTTCCATTTCCTGCTGCATAAGCCACAGTATCATTTAAAAATCTTACAGTATAATACCCATCATCACTGAAATGCTTCCAACTATGCCCACTATCGGAGGAATAGTCTATTCCATTAAAACCAACAGCTAGTAATTTTTTTCCATTACTATTTGGAAAATATTGAACACAACTTCTATATCCAGGGTTATTATTATCAGCTATTGTTTTCCAAATCTTTCCACCATCACTTGTGGTGATTTTATTTAAGCTATTTATCTTAGGTTTGGTGTAATCTCCTCCTATAGCAAAACCATTATTCTTGTCATAAAAATCGATGCTAAATATGCCAGTTGTAGATTCTCCCTGTAAAATTGGAGTATTATAAATCTGCCAACTCCTACCCTTATCTACTGAAAAATAAACTCTACTATTAATTCCTCCACTAGCAATCCAAGTATAATCATCAACTATTGAAATATTAGTATCACTAGCTGCAAAAAATCCTTCCGAAGCCTTTATGTCACTAAAAACAGAACAATCCAACTTCTTCCAAGAATCTCCTGCATCTCTTGTGATTATAATACTAATACAATCATCTGTAAAATCACCTACAGCAATTCCTTCGTTATCATTCCAAAATTCTATCGAATCATAAAAGACTTTTGGATGTTCTTCCTTATAAACTAGCTTACCATTTTTAAATAATAATGCAGGATTTGAAATTGAAATAGCAAAAACATCATTTGTAGTTACAGCCAAAGATCTGAAATTTGGAATTATTGGATCATTTTCAACTGAGTATGAAATTTCTGAGATAACATCACTTTTATCAGTATCAAAATACAAAATAGATCCGTTTGATGTAGCAGTGTACACTCTGTTTTTTTTAATTTCTAAAGCTCTTATATTTATTTCTGAACTAATTAAAACAGGTTCTATTTCAACACTTAAAATTACAATGTCTTTATAGCATGAATTAAAAACCAATAGAATTAATAAATAAAAAAAAGACTTTCTTATCATTTTTTAAAATTTGTATTATTAAATTTAAAGTAATTAAAATTAACAATCATGAAGAACTTTTTTATATCAATATTATTAATTTCAATATTGATTGGATGTAATCAAGAGCAAAAACCAAGAATTGCAATAGCAGGTCTTGCTATTGAGTCAAGCACGTTCTCCCCCGCCAAAACTTTAGAACCTGACTTTAAAGCTAGAATAGGAGATGATGTTTTTAGTTACTATCCATTTTTACAAAAAGATTCTATAAACAGACAAAAAGCGGAATGGATTCCCACATTAAGAGGTCATGCACTCCCTGGTGGTATAGTAACAAGAGAAGCTTACGAATCATTAGTAACTAAAACTCTAAAAAGATTAAAAGATAACCTTCCTTATGATGGGCTATTCTTTGATATTCACGGAGCAATGAGTGTTGAGGGAATTGATGATCCAGAAGGAGATTTTATAAAAAGAGTTCGAGAAGTTGTTGGCTATGATACTTTAATATCTACATCAATGGATCCTCACGGAAATGTTTCACATGAATTAGCAAAAGAAACTGATCTTATAACAGCTTACAGAATGTCTCCTCATGAAGATGCTATTGAATCCAAAAGAAGAGCTGTTACTAATTTAATTGAAAGATTAGAATCCGGAAAAGGAAAACCACTTTACAAATCAAGAATAAAGGTGCCTATTCTTTTGCCAGGTGAAAAAACAAGTACTAGAATAGAACCAGGAAAAAGTTTATACGCAAAAGTAGATCCTGAAACTAAAAAAGAAGGCGTCATAGATGCCGCTATTTGGATGGGATACCCATGGGCTGATGAGCCTCGAAACCACGGAGTTGTTGTTGTGTACGGAGATAATAAAGAAGAAGTAAAAAAATCTTCTGAATACTTAGCAGAAAGTTTTTGGAATGTGAAAAATGATTTTGAGTTTGTTGCTCCGGTAGGAACGCTAAATGAGAGTGTAAATCTTGCATTAAATAGTGAAACTAAACCATTTATTATAAGTGATATGGGTGACAATCCAACAGCTGGAGGAGCTGGAGATGTCACATGGACTCTTGATAAGTTATTAAATAGAAAAGAATTTAAAGATAAAAACGGTCCATCTTTAATATACGCTTCAATTCCAGGTCCAAAACTTATTGATAATGCTAAAGATCTTAAAGTTGGTGATTACGTTGAAGGATATGTAGGTGCGGATGTGGATAGTAGATTTTCTCCTCCTATTTTATTAAAAGGCATTATTAAATCTATTAAAAAAGGGGATGTCAATGCTAAAACTGAAATAGTTATAAAAACAGGAAGTATAAATGTTATTGTAACAGAAAAAAGAAAGCCCTATCATTATACTAAAGATTTTACAGATTTGAATTTAAATCCTAGTGAATCCGATATTGTAGTTGTCAAAATTGGATACCTAGTTCCAGAACTTTACAATATAAACAAAGGTTGGATTATGGCCTTAACACCTGGTGGTGTAGATCAAGATCTTTACAGATTAGATTACAAAAGAATCGAACGACCAATGTTTCCAATAGACAAGTTTACTGAAGAACCTGATTTAAAAGCTGTATTTATACCAGTGTCAAATTAAGATTATTTTTTTTTAAAATTAGAAAACAAAAATTCTTGAGAAGTATTAAACGGAGTATCATGTGTGCTCTTTTCAGATTTAATTAAACTAAAGTAATTTCCAAAAACTTTTAAAATTGAATCTTTACTGTATCTTGAAACTTCTAGTCCACTACATTTTAATGGTCCATTTTCAGAAAATGTAGCAATAATTAAATTACCTTGATTATGTAATGAACTTTTTACAAGTTTTACATAGTTATCAATTTCTACACTGTCTTTTAAAAAGTGAAATGCGGCACGATCATGCCAAAGATCATATTTTTTTTTAGGAATAAAATTATTAATATCAGAAACTATCCAATTCACAAGCTTTGATTTAAGGCCTAATCTTTTCTTAGTTTTCTCAATAGATTTTGATGAAATATCTAAAACCGATAAATTAACAAAACCCATTTCAAGTAAATTATCAACTAATCTACTCTCACCAGCTCCAATATCGATTATTTCAGCATCTAGTCTTAAATTTAAGCTTTTAACAAATTCCAGAGATAGTTTTGGAGATTTTTGATACCAACTAACTTCGTTTTCATTTTTTTTATTATAAACATTTTGCCAATGATCTTCAAGATATTTTTTCATATTTTAATAATATTTTCTAAAAATAGACTCTTATTAGTAAATTTAAACTACATTCGCCAAAAATTAATAAAATATTTAAGTTATGAAAAATGGAATTGTAAAATTCTTTAACGGATCAAAAGGTTATGGTTTTATCAAAGAAGAAGGAGTGGAAAAAGATCATTTTGTTCACGCTTCAGGATTAATTGACAGAATCGATGAAAACGACAAAGTAGAATTTGAGTTAGAGGATGGTCCAAAAGGCCTTAGTGCTGTCAACGTAAAGAAAATTGACTAATTAGTATTAGTTAAGTTTAGTATAAATCCTTTCTAAAGGATATATAAGAAGACAAAGGTTGTTTCAAATGAAGCAACCTTTTTTTATTTAGCAAAGGTTGAATAACTTTAAAACTATTAAAATCTACAACTCAATTAAGTCTTTACAGTTTTTTTTGTAACTAAATAAATGCCAATAAAAATTAAAATCATCCCTACGACACTAATTAATGTTAAGGAATCACTTTTAGTTGAAATTGCAAAAACAATTCCTACAATAGGTTGAAGATATATAAAAGAACTTACAGAGGATGCGGTTAATTTTGTTAAAGCATAAGCATTAAATAAGTAAGTAAAGAAAGTAGTTCCTATTACTACAAAAGCCATAGGTATAATAGCTTCTTTTAACGGAAGATTTGTCCATTCAACTTCTGAGAATTGACTTATTGTAACTGGAAAATTCATAATCACCCCTAATAAAAACAACCATTTAAGTAAAGTGATGATATTATACTTAGAAATCAAGGGTTTGACTAAAACTAAATAAAGACCATAAGCGAACGAGTTAACAATAAACAAAAGGTTTCCCATAGGAATATTAGGAGCATTAACTCCAGTTTTAGCTGTGTATAAAACTAATATCAAAGCGCCTACAAAGCCTGAGGCTATTCCAAAAGCTTTCATGCTCTCAATTTTTTCTTTCAATAAAATAGCAGAAAAAATAAAAACAATAATTGGAGAAAGAGTGATCATTACAGAACTATTAACTGGTGTTGAAAGTTCTAGTCCTTTAAAGAAAGCTAACATATTAATAACCATTCCTAAGAAAGAACACAAAATTATTCTAGGCCAATCTTTTTTGTCAATTTTTTCGGTTTTTATAAATAAACTTACAGTCCAAAATAATATTGAAGCACCAATTACTCTTAAAAGAATAAAAGCATATGGACCAATATAAACTGGCATTACATTTTTGGCAACAGTATGGTTTAAGCCATAAATTAATGTAGCACCAAAAGCCGCCAAAAATCCTAAAGATCTATTACTCAATTAATAAGTTTATTATATCTTGTAAAGGTAATTCTATTATATAAAACAATGACATTCAAAAGATTTTTTTTATTCACTATCATATCTGTTTTCTTAGCATGTTCAAACACTAAATACGAGTACATAGTTAAGGACGACCTGTTTAGAACAACAGTTAAAACTGGAAACTTTATTGAACTTAAAAAAGGATTCACTTATTATGATATTGATAATAGGTCTAGTGAAAAAACATTAGTATTTATTCATGGTTTTTCTGTTCCATCCTACATATGGAATAAGACCTATAATTCAGCAATGCAAAAAGGGTTTAAGGTCATTAAACTAGATTTATATGGAAGAGGTTTTTCAGATAATCCAAATGTAGATTACAATGATGAGTTATATGCTAGACAAGTAATAGAGCTTCTTTTAGAATTAGAAATTAGTACAGCTACTTTTTTAGGACTTTCAAATGGAGGAAGAGTGATTTCAAAAATAGCAGATTTAAAGCCTAATATGGTTGAAAATTTAGTTTATGTTTCTGCTTCAAGTTTTAATAATCATGAAAATTTAGAAAATAAAGACGTTTCTATGGATGAGATAAACAATTTTATAGAAAACAGATATCCTACAATTTCTACTGGTCAATTATCGGATTTTAAATATCCTGAAAACTACCCTGACTGGGATGATAAATATGAAGAGTTATTAAAATTTGATGGTTTTGCTAGAGCTTTAATTTCTACTTTAAAAAATCATGTAAACCTAGATTCTGAAAATAAAGAAATAAGCGATTCAAATAAAACAGTTTATACAATCTGGGGAGACAGTGATTCGGTAGTT
>JABJFE010000001.1 GCA_018662905.1 Flavobacteriaceae bacterium | reverse complement strand
CTAAATTCAGTTTTATCACCCATTATTCCTTGTGAAAATAATATCACAGGAGATAATAATAAAAGAATTAATATTTTTTTCATGTTAATATGTGTTTAATTATTTTGTTGTAAGGTAAAAAAAAATGCTCGAAATTTGTATCATATAATTAATTATGAAAAAAACTTCTTTGTTTGATATTCACATAAAATCAAATGCTAAAATGGTCCCTTTTGCAGGATTTAACATGCCTGTACAATTTGAAGGAGTTAATACAGAACATCTTCAGGTAAGAAATTCTGTTGGGATATTTGACGTTTCTCATATGGGTGAATTTTTGATTGAAGGAGATAATGCTACTGAATTTTTAAATTATATATGTTCGAATGACATTTTATTAATGTCTGATGGAAAAGCTCAGTATAACTGCATAATTAACCATAATGGAGGAATAATTGATGATTCTATTGTTTATAAGTTTGACTCTAAGAATTATATGATTGTTGTAAATGCTTCAAACATTGATAAGGACTGGAATTGGATTAATGAACAAAATAAAAAATTCAATAATAAATTAACTAACATTTCAGAAAGTACATCTTTACTAGCTCTTCAAGGTCCCAAAGCAAATGAAGTCATTCAAAAATTAGTTGATTTTGATTTAAGTCAATTTAAAAGTTATTCATTTGTTAAAAATGATATTGCAGAAATTAAAGAAGTTATTATTTCAACAACTGGCTATACTGGTTCTGGTGGGGTTGAATTATATGTAAATAATAATGATGCTGTTGCGCTTTACAGCTTGTTAATCAAAACCGGTGAATATTTGGGTATTAAGCCAATTGGATTAGCAGCAAGAGATACTTTGAGGCTAGAAATGGGTTATTGTTTATATGGAAATGATATTGACGACACAATTAATCCAATCGAAGCTGGATTAAAATGGGCAACGAAAACAAATAAAAATTTTATTGGTAAAAAACATATTTTAAATTCAATTGAAAATGGAATTAAAAAAAAATTAATAGGTTTTGAATTAAATGAAAGAGGAATACCAAGAAAAGGCTATAAAATATTTGACTCTAAACAAAATGAGATTGGATTAGTTACATCTGGCACAATGTCTCCAGTCTTAAAAAAAGGAATTGGAATGGGTTACGTAAAGTTTTCACACTGTAAAATAGGCAGTAAGATATTTATTCAAATAAGAAATAAATATGTGGAATCAGAAATAGTTAAACCTCCATTTATAAAATAAAATGATCAAAGTTTTAATTTTTGGAGGGAGCAGTTCTGTTGGGTCTGCAATTTTCAAAGAATTAAATCCTTTCTATGATTTATATGCTACTTATTATACACAAACTAAATTTAGATCTAACAAAAGATATAAATATTATGACCTTGAAACGGATCCCACTTTAATTTTAGCTGAACTAAATCCTGATATAATTATTTCTGGATTAAAAGGTAATTTTAATTTACAAGTCAAATATTATGATAAAACCATAAAGTATTGCGAAAGGTTTAAATCTAAATTAATGTTTATATCTTCTTCAAGTGTATTCGACTCTTTTATAAATTATCCGTCATATGAAGAAGACAAGACTTTTTCTCAGAGTATATATGGAAGATTTAATATTCATATAGAAAATAAATTGTTTAGAATGAAAAATTCAAATTGGACAATTAACAGATCTGCTATGATTTTCAGTTCAAAATCAAAAAGAATAAATCAAATAAAAGAAAGTGTTATAAAATTAAATCCGATAGAAATATTTCCAAATTTAATAATCAATATTAATTCAGAGAATTTATTTGCAAAACAGTTACATTATATGATTAGCAGGAGTCTTTGTGGAATATTTCATCATGGAAGTAATGATTTAATCAATCATGAGGAACTCATAAAAAATATTGTGAAGAAATTAAAACTAAAAGAAGTTAATTACAAATACGTTTACACAACTAACAATAATAGATATCTATCATTATTATCAAATAAAAATTCATTTCCTAAACACCTTAATTTTAAATTTGATTCAATTCTAGAAAAAATTCAATAAAATCATTTTATTAACTTTAACATTCAATTATATTTGAATTTATGGGAAGAGCATTTGAGTTTAGAAAAGCTAGGAAAATGAAAAGATGGTCAGCTATGGCTAAAACTTTTACTAGAATTGGAAAAGATATAGTAATGGCTGTAAAAGATGGTGGGTCATCAATTGAAACTAATTCTAAACTTAGAGCTGTAATTCAAAATGCAAAGGCAGCTAATATGCCTAAAGATAATATTGAAAGAGCTATAAAAAGAGCTTCTGACAAATCTACTGGAAATTTTAAAGAAATTCTGTTTGAGGGATATGGTCCTTACGGAATTGCAGTTATTGTTGAAACAGCAAGTGATAACAATAATAGAACCGTTGCAAATGTTAGGAGTTATTTTAATAAATATGGAGGAAATTTAGGTACAGCTGGATCTGTAGAGTTTATGTTTGACAGGGTCTGTAATTTTAAAATAAAAACAGAAATAAACTTAGAAGAATTGGAATTAGATTTTATTGATTTTGGTGTTGATGAAGTTATACAGGATGATGATGGTGATGTGATTTTATACTCTTCTTTTGAAAATTACGGCTCAATTCAAAAGGAAATTGAAAGCAGAAGTATTGAAATAGTATCATCTGAATTTGAAAGGATTCCAAAACAAATGAAAGAGCTTAGTGAAGAAAAAAAAGAAGAAGTAAATATATTAATTGAAAAAATTGAAGAAGATGATGATGTACAGACTGTTTTTCACAATATGAATTAAAGACTAAGAATATTCAGGTATTTTACCTTTAACTCCTTTGTACAAACTTCTTAAATGAGTGATGTCATTATCAATATTCCCAGTGATAATAAAAGGATTAAAAACTTTAATTTGTTTATTCTCAAAATCTAGAGCTACACTATATATTGGAACATTAGCTTTTTTGGCTATATAATAAAAACCTGTTTTCCAACTACTAACTTTTTTTCTTGTTCCCTCAGGTGATAAAGCGAGAATAAATGATTCATTTTGATTAAATAAATCAGCAATTAAATCTACACTATTTGAGTTACTATTTCTGTTTACAGGCATTCCACCAAGCCAATTCATAAAATATTTTAGTGGAAAGGCGAATAACTCTTTTTTACCAATAAAATACACGTTTTTATTATCAAATAAACTTCTAGCAAAAATTGCAATAAAAAAATCAGACCAATGTGTATGAGGTGCTGCTATAATTATACATTTTTTAGCAAAATTAGTATCTCCTACTATTTTCCATTTTAGAACATTATAAAATATATATTCTCTTATTTTTTTCATTTTAACAAATTTCTTGCTTTAATTAGATCCTCCATAGTGTCAATTCCAATTCCATCAAAATCAGTAATTACCATTTTAATTTTTTTTCCATTTTCTAAATGTCTTAACTGTTCTAGATTTTCAATTGACTCTAATTTTGTTCGATCTGAATTATAAAAATCTATTAAACTTTTTTTTCTAAACCCATAAACTCCAATGTGTTTATAATACTTTACTTTAATATTTAAATCTTTATTATGAGGAATTGGGTTTCTAGAAAAATACATTGCAAAATCATTAGAATCAATTACAACCTTTACATTATTTGGGTTTTCAGCCTCTTCCCTATTAGAAATAACTTTCATTAAAGAGACTAAATCAATTTTATTCTCATTGTCAAGTTTAAAAGTATTTATTAGTTTTTCTAAACTATTCTTATCTATTAACGGCTCATCTCCTTGTACATTAACAATAACATCAACTTGCATGTCTTTTGCAAATTCAGCTATCCTATCTGAACCAGAATCATGATTTTCTTTACTAAATAAAATATTTTCATGATGTTTAATTAAAAAATTATAAATCTCTTCAGAATCTGTTACAACGTAAACATCATCAAATAAATTAGTTTTGACTGTATTTAAAAGAGTAGACAAAATAACAGGATTTCCGTTTAAGTCCATCATAAGTTTACCAGGTAACCTAGTCGAATCTAATCTGGCCGGAATCATCGCTATAATTTTCAATTGAATACTTTTATATTCAAAAATACACTTAAATTTTAAAAACCGATTAAATATAATTTCTTTTCAGCTCTAGTTACCGCAGTATATAGCCATCTTAAATAATCCATATCAACACCATCTTTTAGGTAAGGTTTTTCAATAAAAACAGTAGGCCATTGGCCACCTTGAGCTTTATGACAAGTT
>JABJFE010000074.1 GCA_018662905.1 Flavobacteriaceae bacterium | reverse complement strand
TCCAACTACAGTAATTAAAGAATCACTTGAACTTTTTATATCGTTAATAGTTTTCAAAACATTTTTAAGAGAATCTGGACTGTGAGCGTAATCAATTATTCCAATTTTATCACTTTTCAAATTAATTAATTCAAATCTTCCTTCTGGTGAGTTTAAAGAACTTATTTTTTGCAATACTAATTCATCAGAAATATCAAATACTTTAGCTACGCAAAAAACAGTAAGTATATTATATGCATTAAAACTTCCTGTGAGCTTAGTCCATAATTCATTATCGTTTATTAAAAGTTTCATTCCATTGAAATCTTTTTCTAAAATTTTAAGAGAAAAATCTGAATTAGATTTCAATGAATATGAATAGGTCTCACAAATGGTATTTTGAACCATATAATCACCATTCTTATCATCAATGTTTGTAATTGCAAAACCAGATTTAGGTAAAGAATCGAAAAATTGTTTTTTTACATCTCTATAATCTTTAAAAGACTTATGATAATCTAAGTGGTCGTGAGTTAAATTTGTAAATACTCCTACATCAAAACTCAAATTAAAAATTCTCATTTGTGATATTGCATGAGAAGAAACTTCCATAAAACAATACTCCACTTTTGAGGCAACCATTTTGTTTAAAATATAATTTAAAAACAATGAATCAGGTGTAGTTTGAATCGTATTAAATTTATTATCATCAACTAAAATTATATTAGTAGATATTAATCCCACTTTTTTATTTAAACTTTTAAAAAGTTGGTACATTAATGTAGCGCTAGAGGTTTTACCGTTTGTTCCAGTAATTCCTATTAGCTTGATTTTTTTTGAAGGATTGTCGTAATAATTTGAAGATATTAGTGCTAAAGTTTTTCTTGAATCATTAACAATAATGTAGGTTACGTCTTTAATGATTTCAATTGGTAATGAATTACAGATTATTACTGATGCACCATTAGAAATAGCACTACTAATAAAACTATTACCATCTGATTTATAACCTTTAACAGCTATAAACAAATCATTTTTTATAATTTTCTTAGAATTAAATTCTATTTTATTGATATCTACATTAGTTTTACCTATAACAGATTGGATTTCTACTTTGTATAATATGTCTTTTAGTAACTTCATGTAAGACTAATAATTATTTTTTTTTGCGACTTATTTTTAAACCTAAAAGTTTTAATAATCATTCCTTTACCAACAAAAGAAACATCAAAACCCAAATTTTCTAAAGCAGGTAAAATATTTTTAAAGTTTTTTCCAATTATTGACGATAAATCAGAAATATCAATCAATGATTTATCTATTTTGCTATGGATTTGAGAAGAAATGAATTTCTCAGTATTATTGTAATTAACTAGTTCAGGTGTCAAAGAATATATCTTATCAGCAATTTTCTTAAAAACTGGCGCAGCAACTGCTGAACCGTAGTATCCTTTTTTCTTATTTGGTTTATGAATTACCACAATACACGAATACTTAGGTTTATCAGCTGGAAAATAGCCTACAAAACTTGAAATATATTGCACGTTGTCTGTATTATAATCAACTTGACCTGTACCAGTTTTTCCAGCAATTTTATAAATATTTGATTTTATATTATAACCTGTTCCTCCTTTATCGTTAACAACATTTTCCAACATAAATTTCACTTTATCAATTGTATCGTCCGAACAAATCGATGGATTTAGAACTATTTTATTAGAAACTAAATGATTTTTTCTTGTAAAAACTGGCTTTACCATTTCTCCGTTATTAGCCACAGAATTGTAAAAGGTTAATATTTGAAGTGGAGATAATAAAACTCCGTAACCATAAACCATCCAAGGCAATGAAAGACCGTTCCAGTCTTTATCATTCGGATGTGGGATTTTAGGATTTGATTCTCCTAAAATTGAAACACCAAGCTTATTATTTAAACCCATGTTATATAGTCTATTTGAAAACATTTTAGGATCATCTTTATAAGCATCATTAATTATTTTAACAATACCTGTATTTGATGAGACCTTAAATATTTCATTTACAGAAATTTTTCCGTATCCACCTTTTTTTGAATCTCTAACTTTTGCTCCATAAAAATCAAGAATGCCATTTTCAGTATCAACAATATTATTCACATCAACTTTATCATCTTCAAGTGCAGCAATAATTGACATTAGTTTAAAAGTTGATCCTGGCTCTATATGTTCGCCAACGGCATAATTAAGTCTTTCATAATATTTACCCTCAGATGTTCTTCCTAAATTTGATATAGCTTTTACTTCACCTGTTTCAGTTTCCATTACTACTGCAGTACCATGGTCAGCTTCAAAATCTTCTAGTTGTTTTAATAAAGAATGATGTGTTATATCTTGAAAGCCAACATTGATTGTAGAAATAATATCAGATCCAGGAATAGGCTCAATTTTACTACTAGAAGAGATTGGCTTCCATTTACCATTAGAAATTTTTTGCATTAACTGTAAACCGTTTTT
>JABJFE010000081.1 GCA_018662905.1 Flavobacteriaceae bacterium | reverse complement strand
TCAGTCTATAAATGATTCAAAACGTCTGTCTATTTCTGACGAGCTTAGTTTTATAAAACTAAATGGAGAAAAAAGAAAAGTTGCTGATTTTTTGTTCTTAAATCAAGACAGTCTGTTTATAAGTAATCAAGATTTTAAAGGGAAAGTATTTGTTGCAGAATTTTTCTTTACAAGATGCCCATCCATTTGTATTGAAATGAATAAAAACATGAAAATTTTAGATGAATTGTATGGCGATAGAGATGATTTTGGGATAGCTTCTTTTACAATAGATCCCGAAAATGACACTCCCACAACATTAAAAAAATACTCAGAATTGATAGAGGTTAAATCTAAAAACTGGCACTTTTTAACAGGTGATAAAAAAGATATTTATGAGCTCTCAAACAAAGGGTTTAATATTTTTTCTTCTATTAACGAAGCCGTTGATGGTGGGTTTGAGCATCAAGGATTTTTTGCTTTGATTGACAAGGATGGTTATATTCGTTCAAGAGTAAACGATTATGGTACGCCTATTGTATATTATTCAGGAATAACTAATGAAAACGAAGATGAACAAGGAATTGAGATGATTAAAGAGGATATTGACAAACTTTTAAATTTAAAATAATGGCTAGTAATAAATATGGAATTTGGATTAAAATTGTTTCTGTTTTAATTCCTGTTGTTGTCGCTATTTTATTCACTGTTAGAATACCTGATGTTGAACCCTTGTCGTTTTTACCTCCGATTTATGCTACAATAAACGGATTTACAGCCCTTCTTTTAATTTTAGCTCTTAGAGCTATTAAATCAGGAAAAAGATTACTTCATGAAAGATTAATGAAGACGTGCATTGCTTTGTCATTAGTTTTTTTAGTCATGTATATAGCTTATCATATGACTTCAGATCCAACTCTTTTTGGAGGTGAAGGAGCGATAGCTTATTTGTATTATTTTATATTAATTTCACATATTATATTATCCATAATCTTAATTCCACTTGTATTAACGAGTTATGTAAGAGCTATTCAAGCTCAATTTGATTCACATAAAAAGATTTCAAAAATTACTTTTCCAATTTGGCTTTACGTAGCAGTAACTGGCGTTGTAGTTTATTTAATGATTTCACCATATTACGTATGAGTTTAATGATTTATTTATTGGATCTGCAATGTGCTATGTGTAGGGCAGTTTTAGAGTCTGGTGCTGACCAAAAAGCTGCTGAAAGTTTAAACGATGGTATAGTTTATCTAATGATCATCCCATACATACTAGGCGGATTAACTCTATATTTTCTTTATTTAAAGTTTTTTAAAAAATAATTTGCGGACCTGTAATTTTTTTTTACTTTTGCTACTATGTAATGCATAGTACTATGTAATGTATAATATAATGGTTAGCCTTAAATCTCAAATGAAAATATATTCCATATATAATTTGATTTAAAGTGTTTGATATTTGGGGCTGAGTATTTAAAACTAAAAAAAATGGAATTACTTTTTGAATGGAAACAATTATTTGGTCTGGTATTATTACTACTTATTATTGTAATTACCATCAATTTTATCAAAAGAAAAATTAAAAATTAAAACAATGAAAAAAATATTATTACTATTATTTATCACTTTCACATTTAGTTCTTGTGGATTTGATGTCAAACCTAATGTTACTGTAAACAACGACATTAACGTGACCATTGATGGCGAGAATATTGATGGAGTTCAAGGAGAATGGATTATTACATCTGAGGAAAAAAATGAAAAGGGAAAAGAGATTATTATTATTACAATTGAAAAAAACGAAATAAACTAAGTTATAATTGAGTACTGAAAATTTTAAAATACAAATCAGAAAAGGGCTTTTAGAGTTCTGTGTTTTACAGATTATTTCAAAAAAAGAAGTTTATGCTTCTGAAATTATTGAGGAATTAAAAAACTCTAAAATAATTGTAGTTGAGGGTACTGTTTATCCTCTTTTAAGTCGATTAAAAAAATCTGACTATATAAATCATGAATGGAAAGAATCAACTCAAGGCCCACCTAGAAAGTATTATTCAATTAGTGATTATGGATTACAACATTTAAAACAACTAATTGTTTCTTGGAGTGATATAAATA
>JABJFE010000002.1 GCA_018662905.1 Flavobacteriaceae bacterium | reverse complement strand
CCTTGTGGACTTTCCCATTCTCTTCCTCTTAGATTGATATCTACTTTGACAGACTCACTTACTTTATAAGAATTTAAAATATCACATTTATCTTGAATGAATTCAATTAAAAGGTCTTGTGGGTACTGTTCTTCTGTTGTTATAACTAATTCTCTTTTTCTAAAACCGTTACTTCCGTATTCTTTTGTTTCGTTAATTAGTTTGATTTTTCCTGTAATATCCATTTTATTAAATAATTTTTTACAAAATTAAAGAATTTTTAGTCCTTATTTTAGGTAAACAAAAGATTTATACTCAATAATATTAACAACTTCATCGAAATAGAAAAAATCTGATCTTTTACAGGAAAGATTTGATAGTTTTAGCTAAATCTTTAAACTCTTGGTCAGATATTTTAATTTTCTTTTTAAAAGTTATATCCTCCATTGAATTTAATGGAATTAAATGAACATGCGCATGAGGAACTTCAAGTCCAATAACAGAAATACCTATTCTTTCACAGGAAACTGTTTTCTTTAAAGCTTTAGCAATTTTATTAGAAAAATTCATTAAATCCTCGTAGTCTTTATCTTCTAAATCAAAAATAAGATCTACCTCTTTTTTAGGAATACAAAGAGTGTGACCAAATGCATTTGGATTAATATCTAAAAAAGCAAAGCAATTAGTTGTTTCTGCAACTTTGTAGCAAGGAATATCTCCGTTTATGATTTGAGTAAAAATAGAATTCAAAATTTATCTGTCTATAGAAATGATTTCAAACTTAATAGTTCCATTTGGAACCATTACTTCAGCAACTTCTCCTACTTTTTTACCTAAAAGGCCTTTTCCAATAGGTGAGCTAACAGAAATTTTACCTGATTTTAAATCAGCCTCGCTTTCTGCAACTAAAGTATAATGTAATTGCATTTGATTATTTAAATTCTTGATTTTTACTTTAGAAAGGACCAATACCTTGGAAAGATCAAGTTGAGACTCGTCAATTACCCTTGCATTAGATAAAACCTCTTCAAGCTTGGATATTTTCATCTCTAACATACCTTGTGCTTCCTTTGCAGCATCGTATTCAGCATTTTCACTTAAATCTCCTTTGTCTCTAGCTTCACCAATTGCATTAGAAGCTTTAGGACGTTCAATATCTTTTAATTGATTTAATTCGTCTTTAAGTTTTTTTAAACCCTCTTTTGTATAGTAAGAAACATCACTCATAATCATTATTTTAAAACAAAAAATCCCTAATTATATGGGGATATATCACAAATATACAAAATTATTAAATCTATCATTTTTTGATTAATTTCATAGATTAATGAGTAATATAAAAAGTTTATTAATTTTTTCATTGATTCTGATTACATCATGTTCAAAAAATGAAATAAACAAAAATCCTTATCTACAAAATATAAGTTTTGAAAAGACTATAAACCTTAATTTGCCTCAGTACGATAACTTAAATTACAACGGAGGATCAGTTTATTTAAGTTCTGGCGGAATAAAAGGGCTAATCTTATTCAATTTTAGCAATCAAATATTTGCTTGGGAAGCTAGTTGTCCTAATCAATACCCTACATCATGTTCAAAAATGACAATTAATGGAGTTCAATCAAAATGTAGTTGTGAAAACTATGAATATAGCCTGGCGACTGGACAATTACTTTCAAACTCAGAAAAAAATTCCTATCCAATGAAATTATATTTTTCTGAAAAAAATGGTAATTCAGTCCGAATATCGAACTGAATTACCAAATTAAATTATATTAAAATTTATAGTTTAAACCAAAAGAAAAGTTTCTTCCCATTTCATGAATACCCATCTTTTTAAATCTTGATAAATGATCATAGTATTCTGTATCTAATAAATTATTAATAGACCAAACAAAACCTAAATTATTGTTAGTTAGATTAAATTCATGACTTCCAGAAAGATTCATAAGTAAATATGAATCTGTTGGAGTTTCAAACTGATCAACATTATTTTGTTTTCCTTTAGAGATGATACTAATCTTGTAGTTAGTACTATCAAAATCTAAATTAAACGCATGTTTAAAAGTGAAAGGTGATATAAATGGTAAGTAGCCACCCTCAGATTTTTCACCTGATATATACTCAAATGATGTTTTGTAAGAAAGCCAATCCAATGATGTAGATCTAGAAAAATAAACTTCACCACCCATTAAAGATGCATCAGTTTGAGCGTAATTGTAAACTGACATAGAATTAATTGTTTGCCCAGTTGGCTCTAAATAAATGTAATCTTGAATTGAGTTATAAAAAACGTCTAAACCAAAGGTAGAACCTGAATCAAAAGAAGAAATAGAAATATCCGTTTGAAAGTTTTTTTCCTCAATTAAATTACTATCTCCAATTTCATATTGAGCAGTTCCGTGATGAACTCCATCAGAAAACAACTCTGAAAGATTAGGCGCTCTATAACCATTTGAAAAGTTAAGTCTAAAGATTTTGTTTTCAGAAAAATCTCTTTTAAATCCTAAAGATGATGTAAAACTATTGTAATTCTTATCAAAACTTGAAGTTGTTATTTTTCTATTATCTGTTCTAAGACCAATTAAAACATCCCATTTTGAAGTATGTATGTGAGACATAGCATATACACCAAAATCTTTTTTATCAGCATCTGGTATTAATTCTTCCTCGCCATGATTAGTATTTGTTTGAGATAAAACGTTAGCTCCGAAGATTAACTCTAGTTTTTCAGTTTTTGGAAAAATATATTTAATATCAAATGTTGTTGTCTCTAAATCCATGTCTAACGCAGGACCTTCTCCATGTTCATCGTGATCGTCATGATCATCGTCGTGATCATCATCATGATCATCATCGTCGTGATCATCATCGTCATCGTGATCGTCATGTCCTTCCTCTTCGTGGTGACCAAACTCTTTTCTCTTATTAGAACTAAATCCTAAAGTAAATTCAATCTCAGATTTGTTATTAAAAAGAAATCTGTTTTTCCAAGAAATCATAGTATTTGTAAGATCTTGATAGCTTTTTTCTTCCTCATG
>JABJFE010000003.1 GCA_018662905.1 Flavobacteriaceae bacterium | reverse complement strand
TGCCCTTATTTATGTGCAAAAAGGCGAGAATGATAAAGCTATTTCTGCAATTAAAGAAGCAAGAGCTATTAATCCAGATGATGTCAATTTAATTTTATCAGAAGCAGATCTTTATATTAAGATTGGAGATAAAAATAAGTTTAAGGAATTAATGGAACAAGCAATAGAAAAAGATCCTGATAATGCAATTTTGTATTATAATCTTGGCGTTATTAATGGAGAACAAGGTGAATTCAAAATTGCCAAAGAATTTTATTTAAAAGCCTTGGAGTTAGATGATACTTATACAGCATCTTACCTTAATTTAGTTGGTTTGATTTTAGAGGGTGAAGGCCCAATAGTTGAAAAAATGAACAAATTAGTAACATCCAGAAAGGCAAGTGATATGGATAAGTATGATGAGTTGGAAAATGATAGAGTTAATTTATATAAGGAATGTCTTCCATATTTAGAAAAATTAATTGAAATTGATCCAAGTAATATTGAAGCCTTAAAAACAGCAAAAAATATTTACTACACTATTGATGATACAGATAATTTCAAATTAATGAATGTGAAATTACAGGAACTAGAAAATTAATAGGTAACTGTTTTTTTTAATTTGTGTGTTAGTTTATTTGAAATGGAATTAATTATTCCATTTTGGTTCAAATCATCTATTCTGACTGAACCAAAGGCATGTATTATTTTATTTGAATTCATAATAATACCTACATGACTAATTCCGTCTTCTCCAAAGAAAGCAAGATCTCCTGGCTTAGCATCTTCTAATATTATTTCTTTTCCTTGAATAACTTGTTGATTTGCATCTCTAGATAATTGAAATCCATTTAGCTTGTAAACTTGTTGAGTGAAACCTGAGCAATCAATTCCGTATGGAGTTCTGCCTCCCCATAAATAGGGAGAGTTTAAAAATTTAAATGAATTTTCAATTATTGAATTTTTGGAATTAGTTCTTGTCTTTAATTTATGATTTAATATGAAACAAGAACTGATTTTACTTCCAATTATTATAGACATTGTACCATTTTCTGTTTCTATTTCAGCTGTTAAGTTGTTTAGGTATTTAGCTTTTATTTTTAATACTTTTTTTAAATCGTGGTCTGATATTTCTTTAAACTGAGAATGGTTAATCCAACCTTTATACTTGTCATCAATACATTCAATAAAAAACCATTTTTCATTACTTTCTAAAACTTTAAATAACTCTCCGTATATTAATTGAGAAACTAATTCAGATTTACTTGTTGAATCTTTTCTTAAAGGAATAATACTTAAGTGACAAATACCATACATAATTAATAAAATTAATTTATTAAAATAATAAAACAATTAAAAATTCAATTTTTATATTTGAGTAATATTTAATCTATGATTGTAAAACAGTTATATACAGGATGTCTTTTTCAAGGAGCTTATTATATAGAGAGTAATGGAGAAGCAGCTGTTATAGATCCTCTTAGAGAAGTCACTGAGTACTTAAGCTTAGCGAAATCTTCAAATTCCAAAATTAAATATATTTTTGAGACACATTTTCATGCAGATTTTATAAGTGGTCATTTGACGTTGTCTAAAAAGACAAATTCTCCAATAATTTTTGGACCTAAAGCCAATCCATCCTTTGACTGTATTATTGCTTCTGATAATCAAGTTTTTAAAATTGGAGATGTTTCTATTACAGTAATACATACTCCTGGCCATACTTTGGAAAGTACTTGCTATTTATTAAAAGATGAAAATGATAAGCCATATTGCTTGTTTACTGGAGACACTCTTTTTTTGGGTGATGTTGGAAGACCAGACTTAGCACAAAAATCTTTAAATATTACTAAAGAAGAGCTAGCAGGTACTTTATATGATTCTATTCAAAACAGGATTTCAGTTTTGCCTGATAACATATTGATTTACCCTGCTCACGGAGCTGGCTCTGCTTGTGGTAAGAACATGATGAAAGAAACAGTGGATACTTTAGGAAATCAAAAAATTGTAAATTATGCATTAAACGGTTCATTATCTAGAACGGAATTTGTTAAAGAACTTACTAATGACCTTCCAAATCCACCTGTCTATTTCCCTTCGAATGTTAAATTAAATCAAGAAGGATATGATGATTTTGAATTGATCTTAAAAAATAGTTTAAATCCCTTAAGTGTAGATAAATTTAAAGATCTAATGAGTTTAAAGGATGTCATAATATTGGATGTCAGAAGTCAAAATGATTTTAGGAAAGGATTTGTACCAGGATCTATTTTTATTGGCTTAAAAGGAAGTTTTGCTCCTTGGGTTGGCTCAATTATAAAAGATATTAACACTAAGTTATTATTAGTATGTGATAAGGGATTTGAAGAAGAAGCTATTTTAAGGTTATCAAGAGTGGGTTTTGATAATTGTTTAGGATATTTAGACGGAGGAATAAATTCATGGACAAGTCATAATAGTTTTGATGTAATTGAATCTATTTCTGCTGACGATTTAAGTAAAACAATTGAAAGTATAAGTTTGATTGATGTAAGAAAAACTGGGGAAAGATCAAATGGGTATTTATTAAATTCAAAACATATAACGCTAGATAGTTTTCAAGATGATCTTACGAAAATTGATATAAAAAACAAGCATTACATTCATTGTGCTGGAGGATATAGAAGCATGATAGCCTGTTCTATTTTAAAAAGAAATGGTTATAGTGCAGTTGTTGATGTTAAGGGAGGCTTTTCCTCAATTAGAAATTCAAACTTTAAAATAATTAATAATGAATAAATATTTTTTTCTACTATTTTCTCTACTAGTTTTTTCTCAGGAAAATACTCAAGTATATGAAGTTCTTAGTTATGATGATTTTAAGAATCAAATTAATAATGACAACGTTCTTTTATTTGATATAAGAACAATGGATGAGTTCAATTCTGGACATTTAAAAGGTTCAATTAATATTGATTTTTACGAAGAAAAATTATTTGATAAATTTTTTAAAAAAGTTAACAAATCAAAACCAATTTATATTTATTGTAGATCTGGAAATAGAAGTAAGAAATCTTCTGAAAAATTAAAAAAATTAGGTTTTGTTAAGATATTTGATCTTGAGGGAGGATATAAAAATTGGATAAAAAAAAGCAACTAGTTTTTTGTAGCTGAAATTATTAATGTTCCTTTCCATTCATTATTTTCTCCAACTCTCCAACTTTCAATATTTTTAAATCCAGCTTCACTAATAATGTTTTTCCATTCTTGGATTGTTAGTAATGTCATAGTGTCTACATTAGTTTTCTCAGGCCAGTTGTGAGAAGTTGTGTTCTCATAATAAAAATCAATTCCCATTATAAACCTTCCATTCTCATTTAACCAGTTATCATAAATATTTTTTAAAACAATGAGGGGTTTTTCAAAATAGTAAAAGACTTCCATTGAATGAACTACATCTTTTTTCTGATTAGGCTTCCAAATAGAAATTTCGGCACATTCATATTTACTTATTTTATCTAATATTTTAGCTTTTTCAATCATCTTTAGAGATCCGTCTACACCAACTGCGCTAAAACAAGAATCCATTTGTGAAACCATCCTTACTACCCATCCATTTCCACATCCTGCATCAATAAATGTAAAATCATCAAGATTTTTTAAAATCTTATTAAGCATTGCGTTTACAGATTCAGAATGATTTTTTTCCATACCATCGTCTTTTCCAAGGTCCACCCAGTCAGAAAAGATTTCAATTGGAGATTTTTTTATCATAATTTTTTTCTTGTAAATATTAAATAAGTCAAGTAAAATAGTATTATAATTATTATTTCCCAGTTTACTATGTAATAGGGCCAATCTCCAAAAACTAAAGGGTTTTTAATGTTTGGAGCTTCATGCAAATACATATAATTTGCTCCATTTCCAATTAAAAAATTTAATGGTAAAATAAAGATCATTAAAATGTTTAAAATTCCAAAAGTTCTTAGCCAAGAATATTTTGACAGTTTGTAATCTAAGTTATAAAACATAAAAAGTGGCACTAACATTATTATTCCATGACTTGAGTAATAGCTCAAATACATAAACCATCCACCATCATAATAGTTTAACTGTGGTGTTAATATTGAGATTAATCCTCCTAAGAAACCGCAATAAAAAAGAAACTCAAATATTTTTTTATTTATTGGGCTAAATAGTATGAGAATTACAATAAGATTAGATAATGAACATAAATGAAGAGGGAGATCTTCTTCAATTCTCCAATTACCATTTAAAACATCAATTATATGATCATATCCGGTTGATATAAATGCAATTATACAGATTATTTTGAGCAGTAAAAGATTTTTAGATTTATTTAAATTTCTACCCAAAATCAATATAGATATAAAAAGAAATATTGTTATAGTTATATTACGTATTCCCTCATATGAATCAATATCTATAACATAATGTGGGTTTTGTATAAAATCTAAAATCATTACATGAAGTTAGTAAAAAAAAAACTAGATTTTTAATTTCAATAATCTAGCATATTTTGAACTGCTTTCATCTTCAGATGAAATCCAAAATGTATTTTTATTAATTATCTTGACTGCTTCGACCTGTGTTTTTCCAATAGGAATTTCATAAGTTTCGATTTGATGCCTTTTATTTTTTAATGAGAAATCTTTAATAAGAATCAAGTAGTATTTCTTAAAATTAATAGTTGAAGTTAGGGCAAGCAATTTTAATTTATTATTGTAATCAGATCCAGTAACAATTGATTTGACATCAATTGATGAAATTATTTTTGCCTCATAATTTCCGCTAGTTTTTGGAAGGGAATAAACCTCAGTAATTTTTTTTAGTTTATTTTTTGTGAAAATTATTAGATCATCATTGATAGAAACAATTCCTTCAGCATCATACTGTGATTTACTATATATGGTATTAAACTTTTTCTGTTCTGGATATAAAAAGTTTATTACTTCAACTGTTTCATTTAAAGACTTTTTAATTGGTATTTTAATTATTGATAAATT
>JABJFE010000087.1 GCA_018662905.1 Flavobacteriaceae bacterium | reverse complement strand
TATCAAACAGCTTATTTAAAATCTCATTATCCAGCCGAATATATGGCTGCGGTTTTGTCAAATAATATGAACGATATTAAGCAAGTGAGTTTCTTTATGGAGGAATGTAAAAGAATGTCTATTAAAGTACTGGGTCCTGATGTAAATGAATCGTTTTATAAATTCACAGTAAATGACAATAATGCTATAAGATTTGGAATGGGAGCAGTGAAAGGCGTTGGTTCCGGGGCTGTTAAAACAATAATAGAGGGAAGAAAAGAAAAGAGATACAATTCTATTTTTGATTTAACTAAGACTATAGATTTAAGGTCTGCAAATAAAAAAGCATTTGACAGTTTAGTTTATGCAGGTGGTTTTGATTCATTTAAAGGAGTGAACAGGTCACAATACTTACTGGATAATGGAGATGGAGTTACTTTTATCGAAAAGGCTTTAAAGTTTGGGGCTAAATTTCAAGAAAATAAGAACTCTGCACAGGTTAGTCTTTTTGAAAATTCTGATGAAGTTCAATTACAAGAACCAAATATACCTCACTGTGATCCATGGCCTAATTTAGAAGAATTAAAACTAGAAAAAGAAGTAGTCGGAATCTATATTTCTGGTCATCCTTTAGATGATTTTAAAACTCCAATAAAACATTTTTGTAATGCTCCTCTTGATGTTTTGAAAGATTTAAATCTTTTAATTAATAAAGAGCTTAGAATTGGAGGTATAATAGGAGAAGTTGAGCATAGGATTTCTAAAAACGGAAAAGGATGGGCAAGATTTACTGTTGAAGATTTTACAGATTCCTATGATTTTAGAATTTTTGGAGAAGAATATTTAAAGTTCAAACATTTTCTTTTTGAAAGTAATTTTATTTATTTAAGGTTGATAGTTAAAGAGGGATGGAGGAATAGAGACACTGGAAAGACTGGAGATCCTAGGATCAGTTTTTTATCTTTCCAACAACTCCAAGATACTCTAGAAAAAAATTCAAAAAAATTAACAATACAGCTAAACATTAACGATTTAGATGACAGTAAATTAGAAGATATTACAAATTTATTTAAAAAATATAAAGGTAAAAATCAACTTGAATTTTCATTCTTTGAAAACAATGAAAAAATTAAATTAACTATGCTAAGTGAAAATTTTAAAGTATCAATAAACGAGGAGTTGATCTCTAAAATTAAAGACAAGAATTTACATTTCAAATTATCCTAAAAATCTGAATGAAAAATTTACTTATTTTATGTTTAATAGCAAGTTTATTCTTTTCATGTAAAAGTGAATCTGAAAAACCTAATTTTATTTTTATTTACACAGATGATCAAAGGTTCGATACTGTTGGTTTACTTGGAGACAACCAGGTTATAACTCCAAATTTGGATAAACTTGTTACAAATGGAGCTGTTTTTTCGAATACTTACAATATGGGGGCGTGGCATGGTGCTATTTGTGTTGCATCTAGGTCCATGATTATATCGGGTAAATCAGTTTGGAGAGCAAAAGAAGCACTTAATTCACCAACTAATGTTCAAATTAACTCCCAGATATCTTCAGAAAATCAATCTATTTTAATTAGTGAAACTTGGCCTCAAATTTTTAAAAAAAATGGTTATAAAACTTACATGTCTGGTAAATGGCATGTTCAGCTTCCGGTGGAAAAGGTTTTTGATGTAGTTGTAAACAAACGTCCAGGAATGCCTGATGATAATAGAGGATTATTTGGAAAACAATTACAAGTTTGGAAAGAAGAATCAGGAGATATTTCGAAACTAGATAAGTATATGCCGGTTGGTTATGGTAGGCCAATCAATGAAAACGATAATTCCTGGGAATCCAGCGACACTTTACAAGGGGGATTTTGGGAAGGTGGAAAACATTGGAGCGAAGTTCTAGCGGATGATGCCATAAATTTAATTGATGATTCAAAAAAAATTGATGATCCTTTTTTTATGTATTTAGCATTCAATGCTCCTCATGATCCTAGACAAGCACCTGAAAGATTCCTTGAAATGTACCCTATTGATCAAATAAAATTACCGCCTAACTATTCTCCCCAACATCCATATTGGAAGCAAATTGGTAATGAACCAGGTGTTAGAGATGAAGGCCTAGCTCCATATCCAAGATCAGAATTTGCAGTAAAGAAACATATCCAAGAGTATTATGCTGTAATTAGCCATTTAGATGAACAGGTAGGTAAAATAGTATCTCATTTGGAAAGTCAGAAGATGTTA
>JABJFE010000004.1 GCA_018662905.1 Flavobacteriaceae bacterium | reverse complement strand
CTATTGTATAGTTTATAGCATCATCGATAAATACATTTTCCCACTGTGGATAAGTGTGAATTGAAATAAAATCTAAAACATCTACAAGTTTTTCTAATTTGTTTACCCAAGTAACATAGTTTTCACAAAATGTTACTGGTTGTTTAGCTTTCTTTTTTACAATTTTTACATATTCAATCACACTTTCTACTGGAACCATATGATCAGTCCAGCTAACGCATGCTTCATTTCCAACAGAAAGAGAAAAAATTATATTAGGATAAGTATTCGCCAGTTCACAAAGTAAATTAACTCTATTTAAATTCCCTTTTTTATTAAGTTCTAGTTTCTCATCTGAGTGTTCGCCACCCCAAGGACAAGAATAATTATTTACCTCTGCTTCAATATAACAACCAAGCATTACTTTTATATTAAGCTTCTCTTGTTCTATAACTTCTAGAGAAGTTTTTGAATGATGATCACAACTGTATAATCTTATGTATTTCCAGTTTTTTTCTATGATTAATAAGTCCTCTTTAACTTGATTGTGAGTAGGGAAGGATATACCTGGCGTTTGACCTTCTCTGTATCCAGAATAGCATACAGCGTTTCCAGAACTTATGTTTAATATTTTTGAGTAATCCAATTAATTTAAAATTTTAAGTTTTCATCTTTATCCCAAAGTCCCCAGTAAGCTCCAACGTCTCCTTCAACTCCAACTTTCCAGGACTCATCAAAAGATGAAAAATAAAACATTTCTATCTTATCTTCAAATGACCAATTTTGAGCATTAATAAAATATTTTAATGCATTTTCCTTGGAGGGATACGCACCTTCAAGACTTGCACCTTGACTTGGCCATCCAGTTTCTGTAACTATAACTTTCTTTCCTTTTCCAGCAGTTAAAGCCTCATTGTACATTTGTTTCATATACATAAGTGAATAGTCTAAGCTGCAACCTTCCCAATAAGGGTAACAATTAGCTAAAATTACATCACAACACTTGGTAAGTTTAGGTCTTTTAGGAAATTCATAATAAGCATCTACATATCCAACAGGAATTTCATTGATTTCTTTTTTTACTTTTATTATGTAGCTGATTAGTTCTTCTTCATTTAATTCTTTTCTGTAAAGAACTTCATTCCCAACAGCAGCAATATCTACGTTTCCTGAATTACAAAGAGATATTAAACCATTGATTTCTTTGTCATTTGTAGATTTATTATCGCTAAGCCACGCTCCAACTAATGTTTTTATACCAAGTTCTCTAGCAATTATTGGGATTCTTTCGTTTCCTTCTGTACAAGAAAAAGTTCTTACCCACTTAATATAGGGTTGTATTATTTTTAATTTTCTTCTTATTTGATTATCTGAAATTTGATCTCCAGGTTCTTGACCTTCGTCATATGCACTAAAACATAAACCGTGAATACCTTTTTCTAAGTATTTTTTACAAAGATTTTTTAATTCATCATTGGATATATTGTTTAGATTAATTCCTGTTAAAGAATGAATCTTCTCTTTTCTATAAGACATATTGATTTTAAATTTTATTTTTAGATTTTCTAATCGCTAATTCGTTTTTAATTTCATTAGCTCTTTCCTCAGTAATATCGTAATCTTTCATTATAAGAATAGCACAAACTACACCACAAATAGGTAAAAAAGTATAAAATAAACGCATCCCTGTTGTTGCAGACTCTGTTACTTGTTCAGGATCAAATCCTACCAACCATAATATAAATCCACTTAATAAGGCAGCAACCCCAAATCCAAGTTTTACCATCCACCAATAAACTGCTCCAAGAACACCTTCACGTCTTTTGCCATTCTCTAGTTCATCAAGATCACAAATATCAGCAGTCATTGACATCATAATTGTAAATAAGCTACCAATCCCAAATGAATGAAAAGGAAGAGCAAATAAAAATAAATAAGGTTTTCCAGGCACAAATAAAAACCAAAATAAAACGTACCCAATAATTGAAATTAATTGTGATAAAATAAAGGCTTTCTTTTTGCCTATTTTTTTAGAAATAACAGTAATTAAAGGGATAATTAAAAATGATGTGATTAAAGCACCAACTGATCCGTGTAGTGCTGGCCAATTACCTGCACTTGCCGGATCACTGTTAAACATATAGTGAACTATTATAAGGAAAGTAAAAGCAGCAATAACTTGAAATGAATTAAATATTAAAAATGTAGCAAACGCTATCTTTTTAAATTGTTTGATTTTAAATGCTTCAAAGGCTGAAATAAAAATTCCTTTTATGCTTTTTAGAATATAACTTGTGGTTATAGGTACAAAATCTGTTCGTTCTGTTGTTGATTTACTTTTTATAAAAACTGCAGGTATAATCGCAAAAATTGTACACGGAATTGCTACCCAAATAGATAAATCTCTGACTCCCTGTCCAGCACCTTCAGGAAACCAAGCTGGGTCATAAAGTATAACCCAAAACCAAGGTGCAATTACCCATGCCCATTGACCAATAAATTGGGCAATAGCCATAATTTGAGTACGCTCATGAAAATCATCACTTATTTCATAACCCATAGCAACATAAGGAACGCTAAAAATGGTCAGTCCTAAATAAAACACCAAAGACCATGAAAAGAAATAAATAAAATTATACACAATACCATCGTCTTCATAAAGTTGCCACATAGCAACATAGGCAATACCCATTAAAATCCCACCTATAAAAACATATTGTCTTCGTCTTCCCCATTTTGATTT
>JABJFE010000005.1 GCA_018662905.1 Flavobacteriaceae bacterium | reverse complement strand
TAGAGAAAAATCTCATCTTCTTTCTTTAGATTCTCAAATTATTTCTTTGAAAAATAATGTTAAAATCTTCATAAAAAAAGCTAATTATAAAGTTAAACTAGCTTCGATTAGTAATAATAGCTTTTACAAAACTTTAAGAAATAAACTTCTTTGGGGAGAAGACAGAAGGAATTTATAGAACATATTAAAAATTGAATTTATCTATATTTGCTATCACATTATGAAAAGAAAAAAAATACATGTCATAATTTTATTTATTTCAATGACTGTATTTTCTCAAAATAATGAAATTGGTGTTTTTTCTGGAGGATCAAATTATATTGGGGATATTGGACCAACTACTTACATACATCCATTCTCTTATAATATTTCTACCAACATAGTTGCTGGTGTTATTTTTAGAAAAAATTTAAATGAAAGAATTGCATTAAGAGCAAAACTTAATTATGCTAAAATTGGTAGTTCTGACAACTGGCCAAATACAGTTGAATATCGTAAAGAAAGAGGAAGATATTTTAAGAACACTTTAATTGAATTAGGTTTGGCTATAGATTTTAATTTTCTCGATTTTGATATTCACAGTTCCTCCTTACAAATGACACCCTACATAAGTTCTGGAATTAATTTTTTTAATTATAATGCTCTTAGGTATGAAATTGGAGAATTAGAAGCTAATCAGTATGGAAAAGGAAGTAATATTTCTGTTCCTATTACAATTGGCTACAAAATTAAGCCCTTAAAGAATTTTATATTTGGATTTGAAATTACTGCTAACCAATCTTTTTCAGATAATCTTGATGGAAGTTATCCTGTAGAGAAATATAAAGATTCTTCAGAAAACTTTGGATCAACTTTAAGTAAAGATTGGTATGTTTTTAGTGGAATTACATTAACTTATCTTTTTGGGAATAAAAAATGCTACTGTCCTAATTAAAAAAATTATGAATAAAATAGATTTTACTCATTTACCAAACCATGTAGCGATAATAATGGATGGTAACGGAAGATGGGCTAAAAAAATTGGAAGAAAAAGGGCTTTTGGTCATGAAAATGGAACTAAATCTGTTAGAGAGTGTATAGATCAATCCATAAAACTTGGAATCAAAAATTTAACTCTTTTTGTCTTTTCTACAGAAAATTGGAATAGACCAAAAATTGAAGTTAATGCGCTTATGGATTTATTAGTTTATTCTTTAGATAAAGAGAGAGCTTCTCTTATCGATAATGGAATTAAATTAAATGTAGTTGGAAATTTAGAAGCACTCAAAAATAAACCAAAATCTAAATTAGAAAGTATAATTGATGTAACTAAAAACAACAATAAATTAAATTTAAATCTAGCGATTAGCTACGGATCTAAACAAGAAATAGTAAATGCTATCAGAGAAGTTTCGAATAAAGTTAAAAATAACATAATTTCTGTAAAAAATATTGATGAAAACATAATAAATGAGCATCTTTACACCCGAAATTTACCTAATGTAGATCTTTTGATTAGAACAGGTGGTGAAAAAAGAGTCAGTAACTTTCTGCTTTGGCAAATTGCATACGCAGAAATGTATTTTACTGACATACTTTGGCCTGATTTTAAAAAAGAAGATTTTTTACATGCTTTACAGGACTATCAAAAAAGAGAAAGAAGATTTGGAAAAATTATTTAACAACAAAAAAAACACTGTGATTAGTAAAATGAAATATTTACTAACATTATTTGTGTTTTCAATAAGTTTTAATTCTTTAGCACAGGAAACCTCCTTCACAAAAGGAAATGAGTATATTCTTAAAGATGTCTCAGTTACAGGATTAAAAAACTTCAATGAACAGACAGTAATTACATACACTGGACTTAAAGAAGGTCAAAAAATCAGAATTCCAGGAGAAGAAATTAGTGCTATAATCAGTAAACTTTGGAAATTAGACTTGTTTAGTGATATTAATTTTTACTTGACAAATGTTCAAGATGGAGAAGCAAGTATTCAAATTGATATAATAGAACTTCCAACTTTATCAGAATATAAAATTACTGGTTTAAAAAAATCAAAAATTGAGACAATAGTTGCAGAAACTGAGCTAAAAAAAGGAAAGAAAATAACTGAAAATTTTATAAAAACTACTAAAAACTATATAATCAATAAATATAAAAAAGATGGTTTTTTAAACGCTAAAGTTTCAATTAACATATTGCCTGATTCAAGTGAAGTTAATTTCAGTAAAATGTTAATTAAAGTTGATCTTGGTGATAGGGTGAAAATCGATCAAATTAACTTTAAAGGAAATGAACTTACAAAATCTTCTAAATTAAAAAAGAAGATGAAAAAAACCAAAACAAAACTTTTTGGAAGGTTTTGGAAAAAATCGAAATTCATTGAAAAAGAATATAAAGAGGATTTAAATTCAATTTTGGATTTCTATAAGGAAAAAGGTTACCGTGATGCCCGTATACTTACTGACTCTGTTATTACAGATGGAAATAAAATAACAATTAATATTGATCTTCAAGAAGGAAATAAATATTATTTTGGAGATATCGCGTTCCTTGGAAACTCAGTTTATTCAGACGCCCAGCTTTCTAGAGCTTTAGGGCTTTTTACGGGAGACACCTATAATGGTGTTTTGTTAAAGAAAAGAATTTCTGACAATACTAAACCTGATGGAGAAGATCTTTCAAACTTATACCAAAACAATGGATATTTATTTTCAAACATTAATCCAGTTGAAGTATCTGTTGAAAACGATACAATAAACTTTGAGATCAGAGTAGTTGAGGGCAAACCTGCTTATTTCAATAAAATAACTGTAGTTGGAAATACAAGAACTAATGATCATGTTATCTATCGTGAATTAAGAACAAAGCCTGGAAATATTTACAGTAAATCTCAAATTGTTAGAACGGTACGGGAACTTGGTCAAATGGGGTTCTTTGATCCTGAACAAATTAGTCCTGATTTTAAAAATGTTGATCCAAATGCTGGAACTGTTGATATTGAATATGGTCTTGTAGAAAAAGGTGCCAGTCAAGTAGAGCTTCAGGGTGGTTATGGAGGTGGAGGTTTTATAGGAACATTAGGCTTATCCTTCAATAATTTTTCAGTGAAAGGTTTAAAAGATAAAGCTGCATACAAACCTCTTCCGATGGGAGATGGTCAAGCGCTATCTTTAAGACTTCAGGCGAATAGATTTTATAATACTGCGAGTTTTTCTTTTTCAGAACCATGGCTTGGCGGAAGACAACCTGTTTCCTTTTCAACTTCTATTTCTAGAACAAAACAATTTAGATATGACTACTTTACTGGCCAAGCGAACAAAGACCAATTTTTTGAAATAACTGGAGCTCAAATTGGATTAGCAAAAAAATTAAGAGTTCCTGATGACTACTTTCAGCTTAGTCAATCAATAGGCTATCAATATTATAATTTAAGTAACTATTATACTGGGTTATTTACATTTGGTGATGGTAAATCAAATAATATATTTTATCAAGTTATTCTAGCAAGAGACAATACTTTTGTAAATCCAGTATTTCCATTAGGTGGATCTCAATTTGCTTTAAGCGCTAAGCTATCATTACCTTATTCATTGTTCAATAATATTGATTATGACGATTTAGAAAATCAAGCAGAATATCAAAATGAAGACGGGGAACCTGACCAAGCATTAATTGATCAAGAAAAGTTTAAATGGTTAGAATTTTATAAAATCAAATTCAATGGAACATGGTACACAAGACTAGTTGATAAATTTGTTTTAAAAACTCATGCAGAATTTGGATTTTTAGGTGCCTACAATAATAAAAGAGGAATTATTCCTTTTGACAGGTTCTATCTTGGAGGGGATGGAATGTCTCAATATGCCATGGACGGAAGAGAAACAGTTGCATTAAGAGGTTATACCAATCAATCTCTATCTAGCCAGGACGGGTCTACTATCTATAACAAATTTTCTTTGGAGTTAAGATATCCTATAAGTTTAAAGCCAGCTGCGTCAATTTTTGCATTAACCTTTCTAGAGTCTGGGAATGGATATGATAATTTTAGAGAGTTTAATCCTTTCAATGCTAAAAGATCAGCAGGTCTAGGTGTACGTATTTTTATGCCAGCATTTGGACTTCTTGGAATTGACTTTGGATATGGTTTTGACAGTGAGTTTTCAGGGGATCTCAAGGCTCATGGATGGGAAACACATTTTGTTATCGGTCAAAACTTTTAGAAATCTTATATTTAATGTATAGATTAGTCTAATGAAAACTAAAATTTTATCAATTTTATTAATTTTCACTCTTTTAATTCAGTATTCTTTTTCTCAAAAAAGTGAAAGAATTGGTATTATTGACATGGAATATATTTTGTCTAAGATGGAAGACTACACAATTGCTAGTCAACAATTAGAAGAAAAAATTGGAGAGTGGAAAAAGGAAATAGATTTAAAATCAAAGTTTATTGAAAACCTTAAAGACAGTTTAGAAATTGAAAGACCTTTACTTACAAAAGAAATAGTTGATGACAGAAAATCAGAAATTGAATTTGAAGTAAAACAAATGAACGATTACAAGGAAAAACGATTTGGAGTTAATGGAGATTGGGTTGTACAAGAACTTTTATTAATCAAGCCAATTCAAGACCAAGTTTTAAATGTTGTTCAATCAATCGCAAAACAAAAGAAATTTGATAAAATATTTGATCAATCTGCTGATGCTATTGTTCTATATTCCGAAAAAAAATACGATATTAGCGACCTGGTTTTAAAAAGTATTTTAAGATCCGAGAAATTAGAAAAGTTAAATCTCGAATTCAGTAAAGAAAGTTTTAATCCAGAATTAGAAGAAAAAAAGAAAGAAATAGAAGAAAAAAAATTAAAAAAAGCTGAAGAAATTAAAACAAGAAGAGAATTAATTTTAAAGCAAAAAGAAGAAAAAAGAAAAGCCTATCAAAGAAAAAGAGATAGTCTATTAGAATTAAGAAGAAAAAAATAACCCTAAATTAAAGTTAAAAAAAATGAAAACTTTTAAAAAATTAACAGCAGTAGTTTTATTATTATTAGTAACAGTTTCTGTAACAGCACAAAGTAAAATTGCACACATTGATAGTCAATCACTAATTAGTGAAATGCCGGAAGTAAAAGAAGCACAAGCACAACTTGAAAAACTTCAAAAAACTTATGCTACTGAAATTGACGCATCTATGAAGGAATATCAAACTAAATTACAAACTTATTCTGCTGATGCACAAAATCAAACTGACGTTACTAACCAAGCGCGTCAAAAAGAATTAGCTGGAATGGAACAAAACATCCAACAATATCAACAAACTGCATCGCAGGATATACAAAAAAAACAAGCGGATTTATTAAAGCCTTTAATTGAGAAAGCTAGAGCAGCAATACAAAAAGTTGCAAGAGGTCAAGGTTATGATTACGTAATTGACGGAACTCAAGGAGGAAGTTTGATTCTTTCTGACGGAAAAGACTTAATTGAAGACGTTAAAAAAGAGTTAGGATTTTAATAAATTACAACCTTTTATTTTTATACAAAAACTACCTAATTATGTTAGGTAGTTTTTTTTTATTTTTATCTAATGAATAATTCGCCAATTGGTATTTTTGATTCTGGAATTGGTGGTGTGACAATTTTCAAATCAATTCAAAAATTATTACCTAAAGAAAATATAATATACTTTTCTGATAATCTTAATTCTCCTTATGGAAATAAGACTAAAAAAGAAATTCAAGATTTAAGTTTAAAAAATAGCGAATGGTTAAGAAACAAAAGATGTAAAACAATCGTGGTAGCGTGTAATACTGCCACTACAAATAGTATCTCTTTGTTAAGAAAGTCATTTAAAGTACCTTTTATTGGTGTGGAACCAGCAATAAAGCCAGCTGCTATTAATACTAAAACCGGAAACATAGGCGTTTTAGCGACAAAAGGAACCTTGTCAAGCAATTTATTTAATATTACTTCTAATGATTATTGTTCCAAAATCAATATAATTGAAAAGAACGGAGACGGATTGGTTGAGATGATT
>JABJFE010000088.1 GCA_018662905.1 Flavobacteriaceae bacterium | reverse complement strand
GTGATCAAAAGCTACAGGATCAATCTCTTTTTCAGTTAATTGTTCGTTAAGAACATCCATCATTTCTAAAAATGACATATCTGGTGAAATATTTTCAATATCGTAAGAAACAATTTTACCTTTTTCAGAAGAATTTTTTTGGCGCCAAATTTTTAATATAAGTTTCATCCTATTTGTAAGATCTTGTTTTTAATTCTATATTTTCATAAATCAGTTCCTCCTTATGTAAAATTGCATTTGAAGGCTCACCCTTATTTTCCCATGCAGAAACAAAAGTAAAGTTTTCATCGTCTCTAAGTGCTTCACCTTCTTTAGTTTGAGATTCTTCTCTGAAATGTCCCCCACAAGATTCTGTCCTTTCCAAAGCATCTTTAGCAAATAATTCTCCGAGTTCTAAAAAATCTGAAACCCTAACTGCTTTGGCCAAAGGTTCGTTGAAAGAATTTTCAGAGCCAGGAATATAAATATTTTTATAAAAGTCTTCTCTAAGCATTTGGATTTCTTCGATTGCTTCATTTAATTCTTTTGCATTTCTAGACATTCCGCACTTATTCCAAATAATTTTACCTAATTTTTTATGAAAATAATCTACGCTTTTAGTCCCTTTATTATTAACTAATAATTCTATTTTGTTCTTAACCGATTTTTCGGCTTCTTCAAATTCTTTAGAATCAGTAGAAATTGATCCAGTTCTAATATCGTCAGCTAAATAATCTCCAATAGTGTAAGGAAGAACAAAATATCCATCAGCTAATCCTTGCATAAGAGCAGAAGCCCCTAATCTGTTTGCTCCATGATCAGAAAAATTAGCTTCTCCAACTGCAAAACATCCTGGAATTGTAGTCATCAGATTATAATCAACCCAAACACCACCCATTGTATAATGTACAGCTGGATAAATCATCATTGGAGTTTCATATGGATTTTGATCAACTATTTTTTCATACATCTGGAATAAGTTTCCATATTTTGATTTAATAACTTCTTTCCCTAAATCCTTTACTAAACTTAAATTGTCTTCGTCTAACCCTTTTAAATGAGCTTTTTCTTTACCATATCTTATTATTGCTGAAGCAAAATCTAAAAAAACAGCTTCCCCAGTTTTATTTATTCCAAACCCTGAATCACATCTTTCTTTTGCAGCTCTAGAAGCTACATCTCTTGGAACTAAGTTTCCAAAAGCAGGATATCTTCGCTCTAAATAATAATCTCTTTTATCTTCATCTAAATCAACCGGTTTTAACCTACCCTCTCTAATCGCAATGGAATCACTTTTTAATTTTGGAACCCAAATTCTACCGTCGTTTCTTAAAGATTCTGACATCAAAGTTAATTTTGATTGATGATCTCCTGAAACTGGTATGCAAGTTGGATGAATTTGAGTAAAGCAAGGATTGGCAAAATATGCTCCTTTTTTGTGAATTTTCCAGGAAGCAGAAACATTACTTCCCATTGCGTTAGTTGATAAATAAAATAAATTTCCATATCCACCTGATGCAATTACAACTGCATGAGCCGAATGTCTTTCTATATTTCCATTAATCAAGTTTCTTGTAATAATCCCTCTAGCTTTCCCATCAACTTTAACAAGGTCCATCATTTCATGACGATTGAACATTTGGATTTTTCCTCTTGCAATTTGTCTATTCATAGCTGAATAAGCTCCCAATAATAATTGTTGACCTGTTTGACCTTTAGCGTAAAAAGTTCTAGACACTAAGACTCCTCCAAAAGATCTATTATCCAAAAGCCCTCCATAATCTCTAGCAAAAGGAACTCCTTGAGCTACACATTGATCAATAATATTTGCAGATACCTCTGCCAATCTGTAAACGTTCGCCTCTCGTGATCTGTAATCTCCACCTTTGACAGTGTCATAAAAGAGTCTATGTACTGAATCCCCATCACCTTGATAGTTTTTTGCAGCATTTATTCCTCCTTGAGCAGCAATCGAGTGAGCTCTTCTTGGTGAGTCCTGGAAACAAAACGCTTTTACGTTATATCCTAGTTCAGCTAAAGTAGCAGCAGCAGAACCACCTGCTAAACCGGTTCCAACCACAATTATATCTATTAATCTCTTATTTGCTGGACTAACTAAACGAATATTATCCTTATGATTTGTCCATTTTTTTGAAATAGGCCCCTCAGGAATTTTAGCGTTTATTTTAGTCATGTTTTAGTTGTTTAAATAATGGAAAATTGCTATAAAACTAAATCCAAATGGGATTCCAATTGCATACAAATTAGTAAAAGCCTTTACTAAATAATTATACTTATTATTTATGCCCATTGACTGAAAAGCAGATGAAAATCCGTGTAAAAGATGAAGGGACAAGAATCCAAAAGAAATAACATATAATATTACTTTTATTAAATCATCAAATTTGTGTGAGAGTTCATCATAATATCTATTTGGATCTTCTGGTAAAAACTCGACGTACTTATAATTCATTTCAGGAATCCAGAAATCATAAAAATGTAATATTAAAAATGATAGAACAACAGCTCCGGAAATAATCATATTTCTAGACATCCAACTAGCATTACTAGATCCTTTGTACTTTACATACTTAACATTTCTAGAAGATCTATTTTGAAAGTCTAAAACAAAACCCATAACAAAATGAAAAATTACTCCAAAAATCAAAATAGGTTGAGCTATAAATTGAACAACAAAGTTTGATCCCATAAAGTGTGAAAATTGATTAAAAACTGATTCACTAAAAACAGAAGTTATGTTAATAATAAAGTGCTGAAGCAGAAATACAATTAAAAAGAGGCCTGAGACAGCCATTGCTATTTTTTTAATTATCGAAGCTTGAATTACGTTACTCATTACTGAATTTTGAATAATTTCAATACAAAATTAAACCATGAGTAGTTATAAGACAATAAAAACATAACTTTTATTTTATATCAAACTTTTCTGACACATCACCAATTACTATTTCATATTGTCCCTTTTTTAAATAAAATTCACCATTAGCAGACTTTTCAATTTTATTTTTTTTGGCCATATTTTTATTTGGATATACTATTGGTAAATCTATTTTTTGAAAACCCTTTTCTAAAATTAATTTCATTTTATAAATTAAATTTTTGTCATTGTCTAAAAGCTTCATTGTTAGTTGTTGATCTTTAATGGAATATAAATTAAAATAATGGCTAGGTAAATTAAACTCAGACCAATTATATGTCCTACTACCCCATCTTGACGAGAAATTAATATCTTTTGGAATTATATAATGGTTTTGTTTTAAATTTCTTTTTTCAAGAAAAGAATAAATAACAGATAAATCCATTTTATAAATTGATCTTCCGTGTGTGCCAATTAATAAATCTTTTGCTCTTTCTTGGATAACCAAATCATGTGTAGCTACTTTTTGTAAGCCTTGATTAAAAGAATTCCAACTCAGTCCTTTATCAAAACTCATGTACACGCCATTATCAGTTCCTAGATAAAGTAAATCTTCGTAGTATGGATCTTCTTTTATTACATTAGCAGACGAAATTGGTAGATTTGAATCTAAAGATTTCCAGTTTTCACCATTATCTTCAGTAACAAAAACATAAGGTTTAAAATCGTCAAATCTATATCCGTTCAAAGTAACATAAATCCTGTTTTCGTTGTGCTTTGAAAAAACAACTCTACTAACCCACAAATTTTCAGGTAAGTCATTAGAAATAATTTTCCAATGATTTCCCCCATCAAATGATAACTGAACTAAGCCATCGTCGGATCCAGTAACTAATTTTCCGAATTTAAAAATCGATTCATCAATTGAAGACAAAGTGCCAAATGGAACATTTCCTTTTTTAATTCC
>JABJFE010000006.1 GCA_018662905.1 Flavobacteriaceae bacterium | reverse complement strand
TCCACCACTCGAGCAGTATCTTTTCAGAGCGAAAGACGGGATTTGAACCCGCGACCTCCACCTTGGCAAGGTGATGCTCTACCCCTGAGCTACTTTCGCAAATTGGATTGCAAATGTAAAATAAAAATTCAAAAAAAGTAATTAATAATAAGTTTAATTAAGATTTTAAAATTCTTTTTATTTCATTTAATTTAATTAATGCCTCAATTGGGGTTAATTCATCAATATTTAATGATATTAAATCCTCTTTTAATTCCTCTAATTTGGGATTATCTAAATTAAAAAAACTAAGCTGCAGTTCGGATTCATTATTTTTAGAGATATTCGTTCCAACATTATGTGATTTCTCTAATTTTTTTAGCATTTTCTTCGCAGATAAAATCAATCCTTTTGGCATTCCAGCCATTTGGGCAACATGAATTCCAAAACTATGTGCACTTCCACCCGGAACAAGTTTTCTCAAAAATATTACACTGTCTTTCGTTTCCTTAACAGAAACATTTACATTATTAATTCTTTCAAAAGAATCAGCCATCATATTAAGCTCGTGATAATGAGTTGCAAATAATGTCTTAGGTTTATATGGATGATCATGTAAAAACTCTGCTATTGCCCAAGCAATAGAAATACCATCATAGGTACTCGTTCCTCTTCCAATTTCATCTAAAAGGACTAAACTGTTTTCAGAAATATTATTAATAATTGAAGCAGATTCGTTCATTTCAACCATAAAAGTAGATTCTCCGGCTGATATATTGTCACTAGCTCCAACTCTTGTGAAAATCTTATCAATAATACCAATTTTCGCTTTTTCAGCTGGAACAAAACTTCCAATTTGAGCTAATAAGACTATCAAAGCAGTTTGTCTTAGAATTGCTGATTTACCAGACATATTTGGTCCAGTTATCATTAAAATTTGATTGGTTTTGTCACAAAGCTTTAAATCATTAGGAACATAAGGGCTGTCTTGCGAAAGCTGTGATTCAATTACAGGATGTCTCCCTTTTATGATTTCTAAATCTTTAGAATTATTAAGTGTTGGTTTAGAGTAATTTGCTTTCAAAGCTAAATTTGCAAATCCGACAAGGCAATCCAAATTAGCCAGCCAAAACGAATTCTTTTGAATAATCTCAACATCTTTAACTAATCCAGCAACTAGCTCTTCAAAAAGTTTTAATTCTAAAACAGAAATTTTTTCTTCAGCACCTAATATTTTAGCTTCATAATCTTTCAATTCACTAGTTATATATCTTTCAGCATTTACTAAGGTTTGTTTACGAATCCAGTCCTCTGGAACCTTATCTTTATGTATGTTTCTTACCTCAATAAAATATCCAAATACGTTATTAAAACTTATTTTTAGTGATGTTATTCCAGTATTATTTTTTTCTCTTTCTAGAATTTTGTTTAGATAGTCTTTTCCTGACATAGATAAACTTCTCAATTCATCTAACTCTGAACTAAAATTTTCTTTAATTATATTTCCTTTTTTAATATTTACTGGAGCTTCATTATCTAATGTTTTTTCTAACAAGTTTATTATAGAATCACAGTAATCTAAAGAAGAATTAATTTTATATAAATTTTTTAAAGACTTATCTGACAAGAGATCTTTTATTGACTTTACTTTAATTAAAGATTCTTTTAATTGAACTAATTCTCTAGGAGAAATTTTAAAAGTAACGACTTTCGCAATTATTCTTTCCAAATCTGAAAGTGATTTTAACTCTGACTGAAGATTAATTAACAAATCTTGATTTCTTTTAATTTCATCAACTGAACTGTGTCTGAAATTTAGTTTTGTTAAATCAAGTAATGGATGAATAAGCCATCTTTTTAACATTCTTGCGCCCATTGGGCTTGATGTATAGTCAATTATGTCTATCAGTGATTTACCCTCATTAGAATTGCTATAAATCAATTCTAAATTAGAAATAGTAAATTGATCCATCCACACATGATTACTATCGATTATCTGATTCACTTTAGTTATATGTTCTAATTTTTTATGTTGAGTTTCATCTAAATAATGTAAAATAGATCCGCAGGCTAAAAGCCCTATGTTGTTTTCACTAATTCCAAATCCTTTTAAGCCAGAAACATCAAAATGATTTTTAATTTTTTCTAAAGCGAAGTCTTTTTTAAAGACCCAATCGTCTAAATAAAATACAGAGTTATAATTCCCAAATTCATTACTAAAAGTAGATTTGTGTTTTTTACAAACTAAAATTTCTTTAGCGTCATAACTTGAAAGAAGATTTTTAATATAATCTAAACTTCCTTCGGCAATTAATAATTCTCCGGTAGATATATCTAAAAAAGATATTCCATAATTATTTTTAATATTGAACACCGAGGCTAAAAAATTATTAGATTTTTGTTCTAAAATTCCGTCATTTAAAGCAACTCCAGGTGTAATTAACTCTGTAACTCCTCTTTTTACTATAGTCTTTGTTTTTTTAGGATCTTCTAATTGCTCGCATATGGCAACACGTTCTCCAGCTTTAACTAATTTGTGTAGATACGTGTTTAGTGAGTGATATGGAAACCCTGCTAATTTTGTTTCGCTATTACTTCCAGCTCCTCGTTTAGTCAAAATTATTCCCAAAATAGCGGAAGCCTTAACAGCATCTTCATGAAATGTTTCGTAAAAATCACCAACTCTAAATAACAATAATGCATCAGGATGTTTTTCCTTAATTTTATAGTATTGACGCATTAAAGGGGTTACTTTTTTTTCCAAGCTAATATGAATTAAAGCTAAAATAGCATTAATTAATTTTTTAATCTATTACTTTGTAAAATCTTAATAAATAGAACAATAAATTTATGAGAAAATTAAAAAACATTGAGCTCAATAGAAAAGATATTGATGAATTTAAGCACTCAAAAAAGACCAAACTAGTTGTTATTTTAGATGATATTAGAAGTTTAAATAATATTGGATCGGTATTTAGAACTAGTGATGCTTTTTTAGTTGAAAAAATTTATTTATGTGGAATTACTGCCAGTCCTCCACATAAGGATATTCACAAAACTGCATTAGGATCAACTGAAAGTGTGGATTGGGAGTATTGCGAAAATATTTCAAAACTTATAATTAAATTAAAACAGGATAAGTTTTTTATTTGGAGTGTTGAACAAGCTGATAAATCAAAAAAATTAACATCATTTAGTTTAGACAAAGATTTAAAACATGCTTTAATTTTTGGGAATGAAGTTAAAGGAGTTTCCGAGGCTGCAATTAACTTATCCGATGAAGTTATTGAAATTCCTCAGTATGGGACCAAGCACTCTTTAAATATTTCGGTATGTTCGGGCATACTAATATGGGAGTTCTTTAAAAGACTTAGTTAAAGTATTCTTAATTCTAAACAACAACTTAATATAATCTTCATCTGATTCAACAAAATCTAAATCAGAAACATCAATATATACGACATTTAAATCAGAATTAGTTTTAATGTGTTTTAAATAAGCAGCATTTATTTTATCTAAATAATTCCTGTTTATAGTTTTTTCAAAACCTCTTCCTCTTTTACTTATGTTTTTTAAAAGTTGATCAGAAGATTGTAATAAGTAAATTACTAAATCAGATTTAAATAAATCTTTAGTCATAAAATAAAAAATATTTCTAAAAAGGTTAAAATCAATTTCATTTAATGAAACTCCTGCAAAAACAAGAGATTTAAAAATATCGTAATCAGCAATTATTCCAGAACTGAAAAAATTCATCTGGTTATTAAAACTATTAAGTTGACGACAACGGTCAGTTAAAAAAGTAAGTTCAACATTTAGAGCATATTTCTCTGGATTGTTATAATATTTTTCAAGAAAAGGATTATCTACAAAACCTTCGACGATTAAATCTTTATTTAAATCATTTGAAAGTTTTTTTGATAATGTTGTTTTACCAACTCCAATATTTCCTTCAATCACTATGTTTTTAAATGATTGTAATTTTAATAAAACTGGTAACGTCAGAACCTGATCAATTTTTATTATTTCTTTAGATTTTAATTTATTTAAAAGATTAATAATTGAATCGTTTAGTATTGGATGTATTTTACTTTTTGCTATGTCAGCAAGAGGATTTAAAACAAAATTTCTTAAGTGCATTCTTGGATGAGGTACGACTAAATGATTTTTACTAATGATACTATCCTCATACAATAGGATATCAATATCAATTAATCTAGATTCATATTCTTTTGTATTGGACCTTGTTCTTCCTACATGAGATTCAATTTCTAATATTTTATTCATTAAAAAAGTTGGGCTAAATTCTGTGTTAACTGAAATACAACAGTTAAAAAAATCCTCTCCAACAAATCCATCTGATTTGGTTTGATAAACATTTGAAATTGACAAAACATCACCAATCTTGGTGTCGATAAGGCTTATTGCACTTTGGAGGTTCTTGATTTTGTCTCCTAAATTACTTCCTAATGAAAGATATACTTTGTTTAAATTCACTTAAGCAAATTAAATAAAAAGAATCTTTATTTAAGTATCTTTATTTAAGTAATACAAATATTTTTAATTAGAAATAAATGTCTGAACAAAAACAAAATTTAGCCAGAAAAATATATCTGTATTTAGCAGCTCTATTTATCACTTCTTTAGTTGTTTCAAATTTAATTTTTCAAAAATTTTTTTATTGGTATCCCTTTGATTTGACAATTGGAAGTATAAAATTATTTGAGTTATCAGTTGGAATCCTTCCTTACCCAATAACTTTTTTAGTAACTGATTTAATTTCTGAAATATATGGTCAAAAAAAAGCTAATCAGGTTGTGGTAGCTGGCATCTTTGCTTCGTTTTTTTCAATAACTATTATATTAATTTCTAACTACGTTCCTGCTCTAGAATCATCTCCAATAAACGATGAAACATTTTCAAATGTTTTTTCACTTTCTGGATTAGCAGTTTTAGCTTCAATGCTCGCGTATCTGTTTGCTCAATTCATAGACATTAAAATTTATCATTTTTGGAAAAAGCTAACAAAAGGAAAAATGTTGTGGTTAAGAAATAACTTCTCAACTTTTAGCTCTCAAATAATTGATACAGTAACTGTTATTTCTCTTTTATGTCTGTTTGAAGTGCTAAGTTGGGATAGCTTTTTAGGTCTAGTAGTTTCAGGTATTGTTTTTAAAATTTTAATAGCATTTTTAGACACTCCATTGCTATACTTATCTGTTTACTTATTTAGAAAGAAATTTAACTTGAAAATTGGAGAAGAAATTAAGATTTAATAATTTCTAAATCAATAATAATTCCTTCATTTGATCTCACATTAAAAACAGTATCGTCACTAAATATTAAATATTGACCCTTAACTCCAACCAACTCTCCTGTAAAAGATTTTTCTTTAGGCAAATTAAGACTTCTGGGTTTTTCCGGATATTTATTGACTGGATAACCTATATCAAAGGCTGTATACTTTTTAGTTTGAATACTATCCAAAGCTTCTTTTGGTATTTTACCTAAAGCATTAACTCTTTCTAGTTCAAGATCTACATTGGAACTACTTGTTTTTAACATTTCTCTCCAATTAGTTTTATCTACATAGAAATTCTTGAGT
>JABJFE010000108.1 GCA_018662905.1 Flavobacteriaceae bacterium | reverse complement strand
TATTATGGGTTCTGTTGTTTGTGGCCTTTATCTAACAGGTTATTTATACATGATAAAATATGCTAACGATTCACACGACTCAGATTTAAAAAAAGATATTGAAAAAGCGAGAAAAAATCAATCAAAAAATGACTAATTTATATATTTGGTTTAGTAACTTAACAATAAATAAAATACATATGAAAAACCCCCTTTTACCTTTCGCTTTTTTTATAATTACATTAGTTAGCTCGGTACAATTAACTGCTCAAGAATTCAAAAGCCTAGACAAAAGCCCAATGGATGTGGCTACATTTCCTAGTAGTTACACAATTTCAGATAAAGTAGTAAAAGTAATATACAGTCGCCCTCAATTAAATGGAAGGGATTTAGTAAAACTAGCACCCCCTGAAAAGATTTGGAGAACAGGAGCAAATGAAGCAGTAGAAATAACGTTTTATAAAGATGTTATTTTTGGAGGAAAAGCATTAAATGCAGGGACTTATTCTCTATTTACAATACCTTCTTTGGATGGAGATTGGACTGTAATTATTAACAGTGCAAAAAATGTTTGGGGCTCATATTATTATAAGCAAGACCAAGATGTTATACGGGTTTCTGGGAAAACCTCTACAATTGAAGAAAATATTGAGGCTTTCTCTATGATGTTTGATAAAAATATGACATTAAAAATGGGCTGGGGAAAAACCGTAGTTTCAGTTTCTATTAAGAAAATTTAAAATTTGATATTCTGACCAATAAAAGTCTCCTTTTGAAATAAAACCCACATGTCCACCATACAAAGGAGTCATCAAGTAAAAATTTGAACTTTCGTTAGCCTCTCGAACTGGAAAACAGGATTCAGACAAAAAGGGATCATCTAATGCATTAATTAAAAGAGTAGGTTTAGAGATATTAGGAATAAATTGCTTGCTACTTGCCTTTAAGTAATAATCCTCAGCATCTTCAAAACCATTTATTTTACTAGTGAAATAATCGTCAAAATCAGTTAGTGTTTTTACTTTTTTTAATTGTCTTATATCTAAATTTTTAGGAAATTGATGATGCTTTGAATGCATTTTTTTTGATAGGGTTCGTAAAAAACGCCAACTATATAATGTATTTTCACTGCGCATCAGAGCAATTGAAGAACCCTTTAAATCAACTGGAACTGAAATGGCTACATTAGCCTTAATTTTAGGACTTAAAGAAAATAAACTATCCCCATTATACTTTAATACAAGGTTTCCGCCCAAACTAAAACCTACTAAATATATAGATTCATAATTTGGAAGTACATAATTAATCACCGCATGCAAGTCATCAGTTTTTCCACTATGATAGGAAACCAATTGACGATTGATTTCTCCACTACAAAAGCGATAATTCATAGCAGCGACCGAATATCCATTTAAGGATAATAATTTTGCTGTGGCTTGAATATATTTTGAATCACTACTGCCTTCAAGACCATGACATAATATTACAATCTTTTTACTTGAATTTTCAATAAAATCAATGTCTAAAAAATCGTCATCCAAAGTTTCAATACGCTTTCGTTTAAAAAAAACAGGTTTTGTTTTTCTAAATAATGAGCTGTAAATAGTATTAATATGTCTATACTTAAATAGAAAAGGAGGCTTATAATCGTTTGATAGTATTGGCATTGATTACATTAGTCTAAAAGTAATAGAAATACTTAATTGGTTTCTGCTAAACTTATCAAAAACCCTGTCCAAATTTGTACTTTTTCATAACTCTAATATATTGATAATATTGAATATACCTGTTTCCCATACAAGGACGTCACTAAGTTATCTTTTCAAATCAATAGTTTATTTATATTATCGATTGTAGTTTGTAAAACTATTTTGTGTACAGAATCTTTGGGATTTTGAATCTCTGTGTTTAGCATTTCTAATAGCTCAGCTATGGTATTTTCTTTATTCATTATTTAAATATACTTAATGTCAGTTGGAAATAAAAGTACAACCTACTTACGTGATTTTGAAGTTGGTGAATTAAAAGAAGAAGATATGCCTATAGTTTAGTTATTG
>JABJFE010000010.1 GCA_018662905.1 Flavobacteriaceae bacterium | reverse complement strand
TTTTGAATATCACTTTTTGATAAAAGACCTAATTTCAATAATTCAGAACTCATTATTTTCCCGACTTCATTGTAATGATCTTTCCAAATTACGCCTGGTTTTAATAATTTAGTTGCTTCTTTTTTAACATGCAAAACAGAATTATATATTGATTTTTGTCTTTTAGAAAACTTTCCGGAGACTGGAATTGTTCGAGTCATATCACTAGAATAATTTGCGTATTCAGCTCCAACGTCTAATAGCAAAACATCACCATCTAAGCATTGATTGTTGTTTTCTACATAATGTAATATTGTTGAATTTTTGCCAGATGCAATAATTGGAGAATATGCAAATTTTTTAGATCTGTTTCTTAAAAATTCATGAGAAAATTCAGCTTCAATTTCATATTCCCAAACTCCAGGTTTAACAAAATTCAAAACCCTTCTAAATCCTTTTTCAGTGATATCGCAAGCTTTTTGAATTAACTCAATTTCAATTGGATCTTTAACTGATCTTAATTTTTGTAGTATTGAGTTACTGCCCTTTAAGTCCTTTGAGGCATATTCTTTTTTAATCCAATTATTAAATCTTTTTTCTCTAGTTTCAGTTTCTACTTTAGCTCGATAATGTTCGTTTTTGTTTAAATACAAAATGTTAACATTTTGCATTATTTTTTTAATAATATCATCAATTTGCTCCAGCCAATAAACAGTTTTAATTCCGGAAATAAAAAAAGCTTTTTCCTTATTTAGTCTTTCGCCCTCCCAATGAGTTAATAGATCGTTAGGTTTTGTAAGGAATAAAATTTCTTCATAGTTTGAGTTATTATTTTTATAAATAAGTAAAACGGTTTCTTCTTGATTTATTCCACTTAAATAAAACAAATCACGATGCTGTTCAAAAGGCAAAGTAGTATCAGCACTTACTGGATAACAATCATTAGAATTAAAAAAAGCAACACTATTATCTGACATATTTTCTACAAAATGTTTTCTGTTTTTGACAAATAAAGTATTAGATATTGGATAATATTTCATAGTTAGATTTAAAATTCAAAAATAGTATATTTAATGTATAACAAACGTTGAACTAAACATAATTATAATAATGAAATATTTATACTCGACACTATTATTAATAATATATACATCAGGATTTTCTCAAGTTTCAACAAGTGCTGAGGATATATTACAAAGTTTAAAGATTCAAAATGAATTAATTGAAAATTCAATAGTAAAAAATTTAGAATTTAAAAATATTGGACCAAGTGTTATGAGCGGAAGGGTTACTGATTTAGAAGTAAACCCTAACAATCCGTCCGAATTTTATGTCGCTTATGCTTCGGGAGGACTTTGGCATACAGTTAATAATGGAAATACATTTAGCCCGATAATGGATAATTCTGACACTCAAAACATTGGAGATTTTGATATAGATTGGAGTACAAGGCTAATAATAGTTGGTACTGGTGAAAATAATTCTTCCAGATCCTCATATGCTGGTGTTGGAATTTTAAAATCTAATGATAATGGTAAAACCTGGAAAAATATTGGTTTAAATGATTCTCATCACATTGGGAAGATTGTAATAAATCCAAATAATCCAAATGAAATTGTTGTAGCTGTTCTAGGGCATTTATATTCAAAAAACAAAGAAAGAGGAATATTTAAAACCATCGACGGAGGCGTGACCTGGGAAAACACGTTGTATATTGATGAAAGTACCGGTATAATTGATTTAGATATATCCCCAAATAATTTTAAAATTCAATTTGCGTCTTCTTGGCAAAAATCTAGAAAAGCCTGGGACTTTAAGGGAAACGGAGAAAAGTCAGGTATTTATAAATCTGTTGATTCAGGAAACACATGGAATTTAATTTCTACTCAAAAAAGTGGATTCCCAACAGGGAATGGGGTTGGAAGAATCGGTTTAGCAGTTTTTGACAGCAAAACTCTTTATGCTGTTGTTGACAATCAATTTAGACGTCCTAAAAGTAAAGCTTCAACAGAAAAAACTGATCTTTCAAAAAATTATTTTGAATCAATTTCAAAAGAAAGATTTTTAAAAATAGAAGATTTAAAATTAGACAAATTTCTTACTACAAATAGTTTCCCTAAAAAGTATAATTCTACTAAAATTAAAGAATTAGTAAAGAATGATTTAATAAAACCCTCGGACCTGAAACTTTATTTAGAAGATGCTAATACAGTTATGTTTGAAACTCCAATTATTGGCGCACAAGTCTATAGAAGCGATGATGGAGGGCTAAATTGGACCTTAAAAAATTCATATTATTTAGATAGACTTTATAATACGTACGGCTATTATTTTGGAAAAATACATGTTTCTCCTGTGAATAAAGATAATATTTATATTTACGGAGTTCCTTTCATAAAATCTAATGATGGTGGTGTTACATATAAATCTATAGATTATCCAAATGTCCATGTAGATCATCATGACCTATGGATAAATCCAAAAAATCCAAAACATTTGATAAATGGAAATGATGGAGGCGTTAACATAAGTTACGATGATGGAGAAAATTGGTTAAAATTAAATCAACCAAGTGTTGGACAATTTTATACAATTAACGTTGACAATGAAATTCCTTATAATGTTTATGGAGGTCTTCAAGACAACGGAGTTTGGATGGCTAGTAGTCAATCAAAAGAAAGCTTAAGATGGCATCAAACTGGACAGAATAATTGGAAATCTATTATGGGGGGTGATGGAATGCAAGTTCAAATTGATAATAGGGATTCAAATATTATATATACTGGATCTCAGTTTGGAGTTTATTATAGAATTAATAAATCTAAAAGGACATATATAAAGCCAAAACATGAGCTAGGAGAATCCCCACTTAGATTTAATTGGCAAACACCTATTTTACTTTCTCCACACAATCAAGATATACTATATTTAGGAAGTAATAAACTTCACACCTCCTTTAACAAAGGAGATAAATGGTCTTTTAAGTCTAAAGATTTAACAAACGGAATTAAAAAAGGAAATGTTCCATTTGGCACTTTGTCTTCAATTGATGAATCGATTTTTAAATTCGGAAAATTAGTTACTGGATCCGACGATGGCTTAGTTCAGTTATCATTTGATGGAGGAAATCAATGGAAAATTATTTCTAATGATTTACCTAAAAATTTGTGGGTTAGCAGAGTTGTTTTTTCAAAGCATAAAGAAGATAGGATTTATGTTACTTTGAACGGATATAGATTTGACGATTTTAAACCTTATGTTTTTGTTACTGAAGATAATGGTGAAAACTGGAAATCTTTAGATTCAAATCTCCCAATTTCGTCTCTTAATGTAATAAAAGAAGATCCATACTACGAAGATTTACTTTATCTAGGAACTGATAATGGCGTGTACATGAGTTTTGATAAAGGATTGAGTTGGAATTCTTTTAATCAAGGTTTACAAAAAGTAGCTACACATGATTTGGTTATTCAAGAAAGAGCAAAAGATTTGTTAATTGGCACACACGGAAGATCAATTTATAAAATGGATTTATCTATTATTTATTCTTTTCTTGAAAAAAGAAATTTAAAACAAAACCATTATATAATTCCAAAAGATATTAATTTCTCGTCAAGATGGGGTAGTAGAACATATAATTGGTCTGAGTTTAATTTACCTAGCCATTATTTTAATTTATATTCCATAAAAGATCAACAACTAACAATGAAGCTTTTAGACAATGACAAAAATTTAATTTATAAAATGAAATTAATTTTAGAAAAGGGTTTTCAAAAAATAGATTTATCAATAGTATATCCAAATAAAAACATGGCCAAAAAAAATAAAATTGAAAAGTCTGCTAATGGTGAATTTTATTTAAAAAAGGGACAATATGAAATAGTAATTGGTGATGTGTCAGAAAAGTTTGATATAAAATAAAAGTTATG
>JABJFE010000104.1 GCA_018662905.1 Flavobacteriaceae bacterium | reverse complement strand
AGGATATAATACAGATTATTTAGGATTTGTCACGTCATTAAGAAAATTGGCAAATAATCATAAAAAAGCATTAGTATTAGGAACAGGCGGAGCTTCAAAAGCTATTATATACGGTTTAGAATCAATAGGAATAGAAACAACAATTGTTTCAAGAAAAAAAAAAGATAATATAATTACTTATGATGATTTAAATAAAAAGATTATTGAAGAAAATACTATTATAATTAATTGCACTCCACTTGGAACATTTCCTAAAATTAAAGAATGTCCAAAAATACCTTTTAACTTTCTAACATCAAATCATATATGTTATGATTTGATTTATAATCCAAAAAAAACAAAGTTTTTAATAGAAAGCGAAAAAATGGGTGCAAGTACTATCAACGGAGAAGAAATGTTGAAAAACCAAGCTAATGAAAGCTGGAAAATTTGGAATAGTTAAATAAAAATAAGTAACTTAATTAAAATTAAATTTAATTAATTGAGAGTAAGTCAAAAAAATTTAGAGGATAATTTAATAGAAAAAAAGATATTAATTGAGAAATTAAAAGAATTATTAATTACAGATGGTTCAATTAATTCAAAATATAATGAATTTAAAAAAATACAAAATTCATGGATTAAAACAGGACAAGTACCAAGATCACAAAATGTAATTATATGGAATAATTATCAACATCATATTAAAAACTTTTATGATTATTTACATCTAAACAGAAAGTTTAAAGAAATTGATTTAGATCATAATTTAAAAGAAAAAGAAAAAATAATATTAAATGCAAAAGAATTATTAAAAAACAATGATCAATTTAAAGCATTTAAAGATTTTGAAAGACTTAAAAAAAGATGGAAGTTCGAATTAGGTCCTGTAAAAAAGGAGAAAGAAGAAAGTTTAGAAAAAGAATTAAGTAGTATTGAAGAAATTCTAAATACAAAAAGAAAAGAATTTGAAAGCAATAAAGATTCTATACTAAAATCCAACTATAGTAAAAAGGAAAGCTTAATCACAGAAATTCAAGATTTGCATAAAATTGAGATCAATTCAATTAAAAATTGGCAAGAAAAAATAAAAACTTTTGATACTTTAAAAAACAAAATAGAATTAGCAGGACCAATCCCTGGAAAATTTAAAAAAACATTTTGGAACAATTATAAAAAAGTAACAAGAGAATTTTATTCAAAAAAAAATAAATTTTTTAAAAATATAAAAAATATATATTCTGAAAATATCACAAAACAAAATTTATTAATTGAAGAAGTTAAAAGAATTATAAATAAAGATGATTTAGAAAAAGAAAGACAAAATGTGATTTCAATTCAAAAAAAATGGAAACTAATAAAACCTGTTCCATTTAAAGCAAATGAAAAAAACTGGAAAATTTTTAAAAATACCTGTGACACATATTTTCAAAAAATATCACAAAATAAAAATATAGAGTCTAAAGAAAATAAAGAATTTGAAACAAAACAAAACCAATTAATTGAAGAACTTGATAAATTCAAAGGAAAATTAAACGATCTTGAAGATATTAGTAAAGAATATTTATCAATCAATAAAATAAACTCAGATAAAGAAAAGTTATTTTTTGAAAAAATTAAAAACCATTTAATTAGAAAAGGAATTAATGAAAATGAATCTCAAAATAAAATAAATGAGATGAAATCTAAATTCATGAGTAATGATCAAAAAAAATCTGAAATCTATAAATTAAATTTAAAATTAGATAAATTAAAAAAAGATTTAATTCAACAAGAAAATAACCTTTTATTTTTTAAAGATAATTCTAAGGAAAACAAACTGCTAAACACAGTTCATTTAAAAATTAAAAATCAAAAAATAGAAATTGAAAGAATAATTAATAACAAGAAAAATCTTCTTAAATAATTATTTTAAATTATTCCAATAACCAAGCATCTCAGTTGTTGAAAGTTTGTCCAACTCTAAATTATCATTCTTTATTATTATTTCCATCTCTTTAAATCTTCTAGAAAATTTTCTATTTGTTTTTTCAAGAGCGTTTTCTGAATTTATTCCTAAAAACCTTCCATAATTAATTACTGAAAATAAAAAATCACCAAATTCTTCTTCAATTTTTTTTTCATCTGAGTTCTCTATCTCTAAACTCAGCTCATTAAACTCTTCAATTACTTTATTTTTAGAATCGTAAACAGAATCCCATTTAAAGCCTGCGTTAGAAACCTTATCTTGTATTCTTACTGCTTTAATTAATGAGGGTAAAGTTTTTGGAACTCCTGAAAGAATACTTTTATGCCCTTCTTTGAGCTTTAATTTTTCCCAATTTTTTTTCACTTGTTCTTGAGATATATTTTTTTTGTTTTGATATACATGAGGATGTCTGTAAATCAATTTTTTAGAAATAGATTCAACTACATCATTAAAATCAAAAATATTTTTTTCACTAGCTATTTTTGAATAAAATACAATATGAAGAAGCAGATCACCTAATTCATTTTTAATATCATCAAAATCACTAGAGTTGATAGCTTCTACAAGTTCAAATGTCTCTTCAATTGTTAGAGTTTTTAAAGAATCCATAGTCTGTTCCTTATCCCAGGGACATTTAATTCTTAACTCATCCATTATTTTAATTAGAGCGTCAATTGAACGAAGATTAGTAGTTTTTTTCATTTTTTATAAAATGACATTAAATAATCAGACTTAACTTTACCTTTTGAAATATTATTCAATTTACCCTTAATGAGTTTTTTCTTGAAAGCACTTAATTTATCAGTGAATAAAACACCTTGAATGTGATCAAATTCATGTTGAACTACTCTTGCTCTTAATCCATCCAATTTCAATTCATTTTTTATAAAGTTTTCGTCATAATATTTAATAAATATTTCATTTTCTCTAACAACATCTTCTCTAACATCTGGTATACTTAAACATCCCTCATTAAATGTGTTAAATTCATTTGAAACTGGGATTAATTCTGGATTAATAAAAACTTTTTTAAAATCTGAAAGTTTATTTCTTTCATTGATACCTAATTTTGTATCATCTGAAAAAGGAGATGTATCAACAATAAATATTCTTATTGACAAACCAATTTGTGGAGCAGCTAAACCAACTCCACTTGAAGCATACATTGTCTCCCACATATTAGAAATTAGTTCATCTAATCTTTTGTAGTCTTTAGGAATTTCTTGACATTTTTTTTTTAAAACCGGATTTCCGTATGCAATAATTGGTAAGATCATATTATATGTTTTCTAGGTAAGACTGAAGAATAATAGTAGCACTAATTTTATCCACAAGTGACTTGTTTCTTCTTTTAGTTTTATTTACTCCACTCTCTAAAATTACTTTTTTAGCAATGACAGAAGTAAACCGCTCATCGTATCTTTCTAATTTAATTAAAGGGAAATTAATTTTTAAAATATCAATAAATTTTAATATTTCTAATTCAACATCAGATGGTTGATTGTTTTTTTGTAATGGCTTTCCAATTACTATTGTTTGAATCTTGTTTTTTAACGTTAAATGCTTTAAAAAAGATATAATATTTTCGTTTAAAACAGTATCTAGCCCTGATGCAATTATATTTAAATCGTCGGTTATAGCTACACCAATTCTTTTTGTTCCAAAATCTAAAGCAACTATTTTTGCCATTTCACAAAGTTAAATCATTAATAATTAAGGTTAAAATTCTTTAAACTATTTATTATTATCAACGTATATTTGAAAAAAAAACTGTGAAAAATATTATTGAATCTGCTTGGGAAGATAGATCGCTATTAAGTCAAGAAAAAACTAAAAATGCAATACGATCTGTAATTAACGATTTAGACAATGGTATCATTAGAGTTGCAGAACCCATTAATAAAGGCTGGAAAGTAAACGAATGGGTTAAAAAAGCTGTGGTTTTATATTTTCCAATTCAAGAAATGAAAACAATAGAAGCTGGTCCTTTAGAATTTCATGATAAAATTCCATTGAAAAAAAACTTTAAAGAAAAAGGAATTAGAGTAGTACCACATGCGGTTGCAAGACACGGATCATACATTAGCAAAGGGGTTATTTTAATGCCAAGCTATGTGAATATAGGAGCATATGTAGACAGCGGAACGATGGTAGACACATGGGCAACTGTTGGTAGTTGTGCCCAAATTGGTAAAAACGTACATTTAAGTGGTGGTGTTGGTATTGGTGGGGTTTTAGAACCTCTACAAGCTGCTCCAGTTATTATTGAAGATAACGCATTTATTGGTTCTAGGTGCATAGTTGTTGAAGGTGTTAAAGTAGGTAAAGAAGCTGTTTTAGGAGCTAATGTTGTATTAACAGGATCAACTAAAATTATAGATGTAACAGGTGATAAACCAGTTGAAACAAAGGGAGAAATCCCCTCAAGGTCAGTGGTTATTCCTGGCACTTATACAAAGAATTTTAAAGCTGGAGATTTTCAAGTACCATGTGCATTAATAATTGGCAAAAGAAAAGAAAGCACTAATAAAAAAACATCTCTAAATGATGCTTTAAGAGATTATAATGTATCTGCATAATTCAAATGAGTT
>JABJFE010000077.1 GCA_018662905.1 Flavobacteriaceae bacterium | reverse complement strand
CATCAATAATATTAGTTAGCTGTGGCACAGTAAGAGTAGCTTCAGATTATGATTCAGAAGCTGATTTTTCAAAATATAAAACTTTTGCCTTTTACAAATCTGGAATTGATAAAGTTGAAATATCAGATATTGATAAAAAAAGAATACTTAAATCCATACAAATTTCATTATTAAACAAAGGATTAACTATTGATGAGAATCCTGATGTTTTGATTAATATAGCTACAAAATCTTCAGAAAATATTTATATAGATAATACTTATTATAGTCCATATTATACAGGTTGGTACCCTAACTACGGTAGAGGTCATAGACAAGTAGCGTATTCAACATCTCAAGGTGCATTATATATAGATTTAATTGATACTAAAACTAAACAATTAATATGGCAAGGTAAAGGGACTGGTTTTTTATCAAGTAGTAAAAGAACAAATAGAGATGATTTAGTGAGTTCTTATGTGACTAAAATCTTAGATGTTTACCCACCAGAAATTGAAATTAAATAATTAAAATAACTTTTTTGCTGCTTCCCATAATTTTGGGATTCCATCTAATTTAGTTCCACTAGCATTAGCGAAAAAAGGCTGTCCTCCTCCTGACCCATCAATGTATTGACTTAACGTCTTAACTACATCATTTGCATTCAAGTTCATAGATTTAACAATATTTTTGGAAATATAGCATGTTAAATATGCTTTACCTTCATTTACACAAACTAATATTAAAAATAAATTTTCAATTTGTTTTCCAGAGTTAAAAGCTAAATTTTTTAACAATTCTGGTGAGCATGAAAGTTGATGATAACAAAAGTTGACAGAATTCTTTTTTTCAGTATGATTTACAATTTCGTTCAAATAAAACTTAGATAATTCGCTACTATAATTATCGAGTTTTTTAGTTAGTTGTATATTTTGATTTTTAAGTTTATTAATCGCACCTAAAATATCCTTTTCGTTATTTAATAAAGAATTGGCTTTATTTAAAGTGCTTATTTTTTCATTTAAAAAATCTTTTGCAGCTACTCCACTTATTGCCTCTATTCGTCTTACACCCGTTGAAATTGCTGACTCAGATTTTATAATGAAATTTTTAATTAAGCTGGTGTTTTTAACGTGTGTTCCTCCACAGAGTTCGATTGAACTTCCAAACTTTACTGATCTAACTTTATCGCCATACTTTTCTCCAAATAAAGCTATAACTCCATTATTTAAGCATTCATTATAATCTGCAGATCTGTTTTCTTCAAGATTTAAATGATCATCAATTTTTTTATTTACAAAGTTTTGAACATCATTTATTTGAGTTTCATTTAATTTTTCAAAATGTGAAAAATCAAATCTTAAATATTTGTCAGAAACCATTGAACCTTTCTGTTGAACATGAGTTCCTAAAACATGTCTTAACGCCTGATGAAGTAAATGCGTTGAAGTATGATTACAAGAACTATCAAAACGTGCCTTCTTATCAACATAAACAGAAATAAGTGATTTTAATTCTTTTGGAAGTTGATTAGTCACATGAATTATAGTATCATTTTCTTTAACAGTATTTAAGATTTTTATAGTAGAATCTCCAATTGTTTCAATAAAACCAGTATCTCCTATCTGACCACCGCCTTGAGCATAAAAAGGAGTTGATTCAAAAACTAAATGAAAAATAGAGTCTCCCTTTTTAGTAATTGATTCCCTGTACATTGATATCTTCGTTTCAGCATTTAGCTGATCATAACCCAAAAATTCTGTTTGTTGAAAATTATCAGATAAAGATATCCACTCTTGATTTTGATTATTAACAGCAGCTTTTGATCTGTTTTTTTGATCTAGCATTAAACTATCAAATTCATTTAAATCATAATTCATTTTCTTTTCTCTTAAAATAAGAGCTGTTAAATCTATAGGAAATCCAAATGTATCATACAACTCAAAAGCATTTGACCCTGAAATTATGTTCGATTTATTTTTTGAAATTATTTCATCTAGCTTAATAATTCCTTTGTCTAAAGTTCGTAGAAAAGATTCTTCTTCTTTTTTGATAACATTTTCAATAATATCAATTTGAAAGTTTAATTCTGGAAAAACTGAAGAATACTGATTTGAAAGAGTCTTAACAAGTTTAAAGATAAATGGACTTTTTAGATTTAAAAATGTATAACCATACCTAACCCCTCGTCTTAGAATTCTTCTTATGACATAACCTGCTCCATTATTTGAGGGTAATTGACCATCTGCAATAGAAAAAACAACTGCCCTTAAATGATCAACAATAACTCTAAATGCAATATCAGATTTCTTAGAATCACCATATTTTACATCACAAATATTCTCTAATTCATTTATTAAGGGAGTAAATACATCAGTGTCATAATTTGATTTAACTCCCTGTAAAACCATACAAAGTCTTTCAAATCCCATTCCAGTATCGATATGCTTTGAAGGAAGATTTTCTAAACTGCCATTATTTTTCCTATTAAATTGAATAAAAACTAAATTCCATATTTCAATTACTTCGGGATGGTCTTTATTAACTAAATCTTTACCAGGTGTAATTAATTTATCTTTATCTGTTCTAATATCAACATGAATTTCAGAACATGGTCCACACGGGCCAACATCACCCATTTCCCAAAAATTATCTTTTTTATTACCTAAAATAATTTTTTCTTTATCAACTATTTTAGACCAAATATCAAAAGCATCTTGATCTAAGTCAGTATTATCATCTTTAGAGCCCTCAAAAACTGTGATATATAATGATTCTTTATTTATTTTATAAACTTCGGTTAACAGTTCCCAAGCCCATTTAATTGCATCTTCTTTAAAATAATCTCCAAAACTCCAGTTACCAAGCATTTCAAACATGGTATGATGATAAGTGTCTATACCAACTTCTTCTAAATCATTATGTTTTCCTGATACTCTTAGACATTTTTGAGTATCAGTAACTCTTTTGTTTTCAATATTAGAGTTGCCTAAAAAGTTATCTTTAAATTGATTCATTCCTGCATTTGTAAACATCAATGTAGGATCATTTTTCATAACCATTGGAGCAGATTTCACTACTTTATGATCTTTATTTTTGAAGAAATCGAGAAAGGTAGAACGAACTTTATTAGATTTCATTAATTATTAAATTAGTAATAGATATTAAAAAAAACAATTTTATATATTTACTTAATATTATGTAAAAGTAAATTAAGCGTAAAATTAGTATAATTTAATTAATGTTTAAGACCAAATATTATTACGACACAAAAACACTTTCTTACAGAAAGATCAAAGTAAGCAAAGGGGTTCAATTAAGAAATATTTTAACTTTTTTAATAGCATCTTCATTCTTTGGAATTGTATCACTTCTAACACTACTTAAATCCCCTATAATTAATACACCTACTGAGCTTTCACAAGCTAGAGAGATTTCAAATTATAAATTTCAATTTGAGTTGATGAATAAAAAACTAAATCAACTCAACATTGTACTCGATGAAATTGAACAAAGAGATAATAATATTTACAGAGTTTTATTTGAAACTAATCCTATTCCAAGTGAGGTTCGAAAAGCAGGGTTTGGTGGTGTTAATAGGTACGAAAATTTGGAAGGTTTTGATAATTCTAAATTAGTAATTGAAACAACTAAAAAAATTGAAATACTTACAAAACAAATTGTTATTCAATCAAAATCTCTTGATGAAATTGAAAGATTAGCTAGTGAAAAAGAAAAGCTTATGGCTGCAATTCCATCAATTATGCCTATTAAGCAAAGTGATTTAACAAGAATGGCTTCAGGATTTGGTTACAGAACTGATCCATTTAACAAATCAAGAAAAATGCATTCAGGAATGGATTTTACAGCGCCAAGAAATACTCCTGTTTACGCTGCAAGCGATGGTAAAATCGTTAGAGCTGATTCTAGATCAACTGGATATGGCAAACACATAAGGATTGATCATGGTTTTGGTTATGTAACTCTTTATGCTCACTTAAATAAGTATAATGTTAAAAGAGGACAAAATGTTAAAAAAGGGGATGTAATCGGGTTTGTAGGAAGCACTGGAAGATCACAAGCACCCCACCTTCATTATGAAGTTCAAATTGATAAAAAAAGAGTTAATCCAATTAATTTTTATCTTGGTAATCTTACTCCTGATGAATTTGATGAACTTCTAAAATTATCTAATCAAGAAAACCAATCTCTAGATTAATGCATGTCAATTTACCTCAAAAATTATATTATAGTATTGGAGAAATTTCCAAAGCATTTAATGTTAATGCTTCACTTATAAGATTTTGGGAAAAAGAATTCGAAGAATTAAGTCCTAAAAAAAACAATAAAGGAACAAGAAGATATTCATCAATAGATGTTGAAAAACTACAAACAATACACCACTTAGTAAAAGAAAAAGGGTATACCCTTGATGGGGCTAAATATCAATTAAAAACTTTAAATAAAAATTTTGAAGTAATTAAAAAATTAGAAAAAATAAAAGCAAAGTTATTAAATATCAAAAATGAACTTTGATTATTTTTTTCTGAAAAATATCCTAATTGGCACTCCATTAAAGTCATAAATTTCTCTTATTTTATTTTCTATAAATCGTTTATAAGGATCTTTTATATACTGAGGAAGATTACAAAAAAATGCAAATTGAGGAAATGAAGAAGGAAGTTGTGTGCAAAATTTAATTTTAACATATTTCCCTTTGTACGCAGGAGGAGGTGTTTTTTCTATTATTGGAAGCATGGTTTCGTTAAATTTTCGAGTAACGATTTTTTTTGAACGACATTTATACACCATCATACCTGTTTCAATAGCCTTAAAAATTCTTTGTTTTGTTAAACTAGAAATAAATACAATTGGAATATCAGTAAATGGCTCTAATTCTTTTCTAATTTGTTCTTCAAATAATTTAATAGTATTAGTTTTTTTATCAACCAAATCCCATTTGTTAACTAGAATTACAATTCCTTTATTATTTCTAGCAGCTAACCAAAAGATATTTTTAACCTGACTATCGAAAGATCTTGTAGCATCAAAAATTATTAAACAAACATCTGAATTTTCGATTGTACGTATAGATCTAACAACAGAATAAAATTCAACATCATCACTAATTTTTGATTTTTTTCTAATTCCAGCAGTATCAATTAATTTAAAATCAAAACCGAAACGGTTAAAATGTGTATCTATACTATCTCGTGTTGTACCAGCTAAGTCTTTAACAACATAACGATCTACACCTAAAAGAGCATTAATAAAAGATGATTTGCCAGAATTAGGACGGCCTACAACTGCAAAACCAGGAATTTCATCATTTTCAATCACTGAATCTTCGGGCATCAATGAAACTAATGAATCTAATAATTCTCCTGTTCCTCCACCATTTATAGCACTGAAATTAAATATTTTTTCAAAACCAAGTGAATGAAATTCATTGGAATCAAGTTGTCTTTTAGAATTATCTACTTTATTTACCGCTAAAATCACATCTTTATTAGATTTGTGTAGTAATCTTGATATTTCACTATCCATTGAGTTAATTCCAGTTTCGACATCAACTACGAAAACAACTATATCAGCCTCTTCAATAGCTATCATAACCTGAGTATTAATTTCTTTTTCAAAATTATCCTCACCGCCAAGCATAAAACCCCCAGTATCAATTACTGTAAAATCTTTTCCATTCCAAAATGAATAACCATAGTGACGATCTCTAGTAACACCACTTTGTGAATCAACAATAGCATCTCTTTTTTGGATTAGTCTATTAAAAAAAGTTGACTTTCCAACATTTGGTCTTCCAACAATAGCTACGATTGAACTCATTTTGATTTTTTTAAGGTGTACAAAACTAAACTTTTATTTTAATAAAAATTATTTTTGATG
>JABJFE010000106.1 GCA_018662905.1 Flavobacteriaceae bacterium | reverse complement strand
GTCCGAATCGAAGAGACTAGATTGGGGATGAAAAACTTCTTTCAATTTAGAAACATCACATTCGTGAATACCTTCAAAATACAAATTAACTGCTTCCAATATATCTTTCATTTTTTCCATACATCAAAAATATAATATTATTCTATTCTTATATCCACAAACTCAAGCCCATTTCTAAATCCTGAATTATACTTATAATCAATCATTATATGAAATAGTGTGTTTGACTTATTTAAACTAAAGTTTCAGCTAGACAAATAAATATATTTAAAATATTAATTGATAATATTGTTTAAATTCGTCAATCAATTATTTGAATAATGAATATTAGAAAATTCGAAAAAATAAATACTGTAGCAGGATTAATTGTTTTTTTAATTGCCTTATCTACTTATTTTTTGACTGTTGAGCCAACAGCTAGCTATTGGGATGCTGCAGAATACATTTCGACATCAGCTAAATTACAAGTGGGGCATCCTCCAGGAGCTCCATTATTTCAAATGATTGGTGCCTTTTTCTCTTCCTTTGCTTCTAACCCAGAGGATATTGCATTTATGGTGAATATGATGTCTGTCTTTGCAAGTGCATTCACAATCTATTTACTTTATTTAACAATAGTAATAATCGGAAAGAAAATTGTTGGCGTTTCTGATAATATTACAACTGAAAACACAATTAAAATAATAAGCTCCTCAATCATTGGAGCGTTATGTTTTACATTTTCAGATAGTTTTTGGTTTAACGCAGTTGAAGCGGAAGTCTATGCAATGGCTACATTTATAATGGCGCTTCTGTTTTGGCTTGGTTTCAAATGGGAAGAAGACATGGATAATGAAAGAGGAAACAGATGGCTTATATTGATTTCATTTGTTGTTGGGCTTTCTTTTGGAGTACACTTTATGGGTCTTTTAGCAATTCCAGCTATTGGAATGATTTATTTCTTTAAAAAGTACCCAAAACCTGATTTAAAAAGTTTTTTGATTGCAAATATTCTTTCTGTAACTGTTCTGCTTTTTATTTTTAAGCTTCTTTTGCCTTCAACTCTAGCTTTATTCGGCTATCTAGAAGTGTTTTTTGTAAATAGCCTTAGACTCCCTTTTAATTCTGGAACAATTTTTACATCTATTTTAATAATTATCCTATTCTCTTTTTTATTGACATACACTAGAAAAAAAAATTGGGTTAACACAAATGTGCTAACACTTTGTGTCATGTTCATTTTTATAGGATTTTCAGCTTGGCTTATGATTCCTATAAGATCTAATGCCAATACTGTAATAAATGAAAATTCACCATCTGATGCAAGAGCTTTACTTGCATATTACAACTTAGAACAGTATCCCGAAACAAAGCTTTTTTACGGTCCAATGTTTTCAGATGCCTATGCAGGTCAAGACGAAATTAATCCTTACAAAGATGATAAACCCAAATATGAAAGAGACGATAAGACAAAAAGATATGTAATTGTAAATGATTGGGAGTCAGGGAAAATCAATTCTAATAGTAAGCATCTTGGACTTCTTCCACGAATGTGGAGCTCAGAACATGCAATAAACTACATGAACTATTTTGGGTTTTTAGATTTTCAAATTAAACCAGAATATCTAGCAGAAACTAATTTTAAAAAACTTGTAAATGAATTTAATCAAAGTGTTTCTAAAGGAGACATCGATGCAGAGGGATATCACAAGTTTTTAAGTGAATATGGCGGATATCTAGATATTGAAAAACCTTCATTACTTAATAATTTAAAATATCTATTTAAATACCAAATCGGATCGATGTATTTGAGATATTTTATGTGGAATTTTAGCGGTCGACAAAATGATATAAAATGGGAATATGATTTGTTAAACGGTAACTGGATTTCTGGAATAAATTTTATTGATGAATTTAGACTTGGTCCTCAAAGTAATTTACCTTCAGATCTTAAAAACAATAAGGCTAGGAATACTTATTATATGCTTCCTTTAATTTTAGGATTAATAGGACTGCTGTTTCTTTTCAAAAAAGATAAAAATCTATTTTGGATTGTGATTTTATTATTTCTATTTACCGGGTTAGCACTAAAAGTTTATTTAAATGAAAGAGTTTTTGAACCGCGAGAACGAGATTATGCACTAGTTGGGTCATTTTATGTGTTTTCTATTTTTATTGGTCTTAGTTTATACTCAATATCAAATTCATTTAAAAAAATACTTTCTGAAAAAATATCAGTTCCATTATTAAGTATACTATTACTTTCTGTTCCTGTTTTAATGGGTTACCAAAATTGGGATGACCATGACAGATCTGACAGATATACAGCACAATCTTTGGCTAAAGCTTATTTAAATTCTATTGATGAGGATAAGGACGCTATGATTTTTACAATTGGAGATAATGATACTTTTGCTTTATGGTACGCTCAAGAAATTGAAAATTACAGGACTGATGTTAGGACTATTAATACAAGTTTAATAGCTACAGATTGGTATATGGATCAAATGAAAAGACGCACCTACAATAGCAGTCCAGTTCCCTCTCAACTTAAACATAGTCAATATGCATATGGTATTAGAGATTATATTAAATATGAAGCTTTAATAGATTCTGTTAGGTGGGATATTAAAGATTTTATGAATTGGGTTTCTAGTGACCATCCTCGAACCAAATATAAAAATCTATTAACTCAATATGGTGCTGATTTAGAAAATATTCCAATGTTTACTCAAAACATGGTTTTCTATCCAACTAACAAAATTAGAGTACCTATCAATAAAAAAAATGTTTTAGAAAGCGGAATTGTTAAAGCTGAGAAAGAGGATTTAATTTTAGATTATATTGACATTGATCTTCCAACTAGCGGCCTATATAAAAATCAATTATTAATGCTAGATATTTTAGCAAACAACGACTGGAAAAGACCTATTTATTTTACAGGAGGAAGTTATAATGATGCTGAATATTTATGGATGAAAGATTTTCTTCAACTTGACGGCCTTGTCTATAAGCTTATTCCAATAAAAACAGAAATTAACAAAAACAATCCATACGAAATGGGACGTATAGATTCTTCATTAATGTATAATATTGTTAAGAGCTGGGAGTGGGGTAACTCTGAGAGTTCTGAGATTTACCATGATCCTGAGACTAGAAAAAACAGTATTTCATTCAGAGGAAATCTTCATAGACTTGCAAAACAACTTATTGCAGATAAAGAATATCAAAAAGCAGAAGAAATATTAGATTTATCTATTCAAAAAATGCCTATTGATTACTTTGGTTATTATAGTCTTTTAGAACCTTACATCTCAACCTATTATAAAATAAATAAATTTGATAAAGGAGATGATCTTTACCAAAAACTTTCTGTTAAATATGATGAAAATTTAAAATACTATTCTCAACTATCTAATTCAAAAAATTCTAAATTTTCAATATACAGTTTTGCTGAAAGTATTATAACTGATACGGAAAGATATAGATCTCTTTTAGAAACTCTTTTAAAGTCTAAAAATAATAGTCTAAAATCTCAAGCAATAAAACAATATATAAGTTCAACTGAATTTGTTTCTGAACTCTATGGAGATTATGAATATTACACACTGCTAAGTCCGTTTCTAAAGCAGCTTTTTATTTCAGACGATAAAGAACTGGCTAGAGAATTATTTATAAAAATATCATCTCAGTATAAAGAAAGACTCTCAATAATTATGTCTATGCAGGATGATAAAAAAGCTGAATACACTCAGTCAATTCTTAATGATTATTTTGAATTAAGGTCATTGGTTGAATTAATTCAAAAATATGATAGTGAGAAAGATTATGTATTAGAGGAAATAAAAGAGTTAGGATTAATTGGAGAAGGTTTAAATAAAATCATTGATTAAATTAATCAGCGTATTTGCATCTTGTTCTCCGCTTTGTCTCCAAACCATTTCTCCAGATTTGTAAATCATCAGTGTAGGTAAACCTTTTACCCTGAGAGCTTCAGAAAGTTCATTATTTTGATCGACATTAATTTTAATTACTTTTCCTTTATCTCCAATTGCAGCCGCAACATCTCTAAGCACAGGATGCATAGCCTTTGAAGAATCATCCCCATCACCATAAAAGTCTATTAGAATTGGTACTTCTAAATTAATAAGTTCACCAAATTTTGACATAGGTCAATATTGAATTTGTACTAAAATAAGGTTTTTTTAAAAAACTATGATTTTTTGAGCTTAATCACTGATATTTCAGGGTAAACACCAATTCTCCCCGGAAAACCTAAAACACCAAATCCTCTATTAACATTTATAAACTGATTTTTTTTATTATAAATACCTGCCCAATATTTATAGGCCCATTTAACAGGACTCCATTTAATCCACCCTGGAATTTCAATGCCAAACTGCATT
>JABJFE010000100.1 GCA_018662905.1 Flavobacteriaceae bacterium | reverse complement strand
ATTGTAAAAAATAAAGTTGGTTTCAAAGGAGATTTAAAATCGTTTTTTAATCATGTAAGAGGACTAGATGAATTAATTCCTTTTGATAAACCAAGTCAGGTAATTGAAAATTTTAATAGAATTCATAAGGAAATGACTCCTCAGGTTAATTTATTGTTTGGATTACAGCCTAAAACACCTTTTGAGGTAAGAAGAACTGAATCTTTCAGAGAAGCTTCTGCAAGTGCTGAGTACAATTCAGGATCATTAGATGGAACAAGACCAGGAATTTTTTACGTTCCAATTCCAAACATAAAAGAATACAATTATTTTTCAGATGAAGATCTGTTTTTACATGAAGCTATACCTGGTCACCATTTTCAAATATCATTACAACAAGAAAACACTTCTTTACCGTCTTTTAGGAAAAGCTTGTGGTATAGTGCATATGGGGAAGGATGGGCTTTATATTCTGAATCACTTGGTGAAGAATTAGGTCTTTACAAGGATCCATATCAGTATTTTGGTATGTTAAGTGCTGAAATGCATAGAGCAATTAGATTAGTCGTTGATACTGGTATTCACACCAAAGGATGGACAAGAGAAAAAGCAATACAATATTCTTTAGATAACGAGGCTGAATCTGAGGCTGGTATTACTTCTGAAATTGAAAGATATATGGCAAATCCTGGACAAGCTTTATCATATAAAATAGGTCAGCTTAAAATAAGACAACTAAGATCAAGAGCTGAAAGTAAATTAGGAGATAAATTTGATATTAAAATTTTTCATGAAAAGGTACTTGAGTCCGGTTGTATTCCTTTGAAATTACTTGAGGAAAAAATTGATAATTGGATTGTAAGTTATAGTTAAGTTTTACTCTCTATAAATGCATTAAGCCATATTAGCCTTGATAGATAATAATTAACTGGAGCTAGAATGAAAATGCTTAAGCCAATTATAGTGGTAAGGGCTACAATGTTTTTAAATTGAAATACAGCAAGCGCAACAATTAATATGATTGATCCTAATCCTATAGCTAAACCATAACTTACATACATTGCTCCATAAAAAAAACCAGGTTCTATCTCAAATTTTAATTCACAATTTGAACATTTACTGTGATTCTCTCCTGCTTTAAAAAACAAATTATAGTAGGGATTATTACTTTTCCAGAAACTTCCTTTAGAACACTTAGGGCATTTGTTAAATAAAATACTGTAGAGTTTCCCTTTTTTCATAAATCAATAAATATGATGTTAATTACTCTTTTTTTTGGAGATAAAATATTCAATGGAAAGTATAATAATAAATATTATAATCAATTTAAAAAATCGATTGTAATCCCAGTTTAATAAATTAAAATGAGTTTGAAAACCACCAATTATATCAATAGATGTAAGTAAATACGATGATATAGTTGCTTCAAGCAATCTTCTTTTTTTCATTTACTATAAATTTGTAATACTATTGATTTAAGTTCATTAGAATAATAAATATGAAAAGAGTCATAAAAATAACAAAAACAATAGTACTAAGATGTTTTTTCATATATCTAAGTTAGTAAATCGTTATTTATATTACCTTAAAAAAAATAAATAATAAATGTTAGAAGACAAACAGTTTCTTATTGACTTAGCTAAAATGAAAATGCCTTTTGGAAAGTATAAAGGCAGATATTTAATTGATCTTCCGGAGCATTATTTGATTTGGTATAAAAACAAAGGTTTTCCTAACGGAAAAATAGGGAAACAGCTTGAGTCAGTATATGAATTACAATTAAATGGATTAGAATATATTGTTAAAGAGATTAGAAAAAGATACGTCTAAAGTTTACCTATTTCAAAAACTATTATTTAATTAAGCCCATTTCTTTAATTTGATTTGCAACATCTAAAATAGATTCTTCAGCCGGTCTTGGATTCCATCCTAGAATATCTTTGGCTTTAGTGGATTTGCTCAAACTTCTTATTTTTCCCATGTAAGGAACAGTAATTTTAAGTTCTTTATTAAAATTAGCTAAAAATTTGGCCACCCAAAGTGACACACTTAGTGTTGGTGCTTTTTTAAATCCTTTATCTCGTAATATTTTTGCAATTTCTTTATACGACAAATCTTTTTCAGATAATGCAAATCTCTCTCCATTGCTAGATGCTTTTTGCATTGCAAGAATATGTGCTGCTGCAACATCTCTTACATCAACAAATCCAAATTGCATAGGAATAGCTACAGGCATTTTACCAGTTACTACCATTTCTATTGATTTGTTTGATTCTCCTAAATCTTCTGTTAAGGAGGGACCGGTAACAAGTGCAGGATTAACAACTGCTAGTTCAAAAGGATTTTCATGTTCTTTAACAAAATCCCATGCAGCTTTTTCAGCCAAAGTTTTACTTTTAGCATAAGAATTGATTTTT
>JABJFE010000096.1 GCA_018662905.1 Flavobacteriaceae bacterium | reverse complement strand
TTGTCCAACTTGTGTAGTAAATAATTCACCTTCGATTCCAATTATATCTCCAAAGTCAAGAAGTTTTTTATAAACTTCGTTGTACATAGTTTTATCTTCTCCTGGGCATATTTCGTCTCTGTTAAAATAAACTTGAATTTTGCCTTTATTGTCTTGTATTTCTGCAAAACTTGCCTTGCCTTGTATTCTTCTGGACATTAACCTTCCAGCAATTGAAACTTTTTTATCTTCTTCAAAGTTTGAATTAATTTCAAAAGAATTAGTATTTATAGGAAATAATGCCGCAGGAAAAGGATCAATGCCCAACTCCTTTAACTTATTCAATTTTTCTCTTCTTATTTGCTCTTGCTCAGATAGCATAATTATATTTTTTTCAAATATAATCAATCAATTTCAAAGCTAGGTTTGTATTTCATTCTTCATTTAATTAATATATTTACATTGTTATTTTAAAATTAATTTTTTGAGCATTTGGAGAGTTATTTTATCGGTTTTATTTCCACCCTTTTCAGTTTTAGATAAAGGATGTGGTTCCATTGTCATAGTTTTTATTTTAACATTATGCGGTTGGGTTCCAGGTGTAATAGCAGCTTTAGTGATATTAAATAATCCTAAAAATTAATTGGTATGAACAAACATATTACCGTTCATGATTTGGGTTTGGTAGATTATCAGACTGCATTAGATTATCAATCAAAATTGTTTAATCAAATAATAGATATAAAACTTAAAAATAGAAGAAATAACACTCAAATAGAAACTGAAAACCACTTAATTTTTGTTGAACATCCTAATGTCTACACTTTGGGTAAAAGCGGGGATATTAATAATTTATTATTGAACAAAAAAGAGTTAATTGACAAGAAAATCCAGTTTTTTAATACAAACAGAGGAGGTGATATTACTTGTCATGGACCAGGTCAAATTGTTTGTTATCCAATATTAGATTTAGATAATTTCTTTACAGATATTCATAAATATTTAAGATTCTTAGAAGAAACCGTGATAAGATCTTTAAAAGATATTGGAATAGTTTCTGAAAGAAGTCAAAACGAAACTGGTGTTTGGATAGATTCAGATTTAGTTTTTTCTAGAAAAATTTGTGCCATGGGAGTAAAAGCTAGTCGTTGGGTAACTATGCATGGTTTAGCTCTAAATGTAAATAATGATCTAAGTTTTTTTGAAAATATTATACCGTGTGGAATAACCAATAAATCAGTTACCTCAATAAGTAAGGAAATCGGAAAAAATATTAGTTTAAATGATGTGAAAGAAATAATAATTAAACATTTTATTGAAATATTTTCTGCTAAACTAAAAAAGAGAGTAAACTAGTATTTCATCATTTTCACCAATACACGTTATATATTTTCTCGAACTCTTGTCTTCAAATAAATCAATTTTACTGGATCCGAAAACGGGAAAATTTGGAACTAAATTTGAACTCGAATCAAAAAGATATATCCTTTTCTGATCCAAATCTGTTAAAGAAATATTGTCTTTTAATTTGTTTTTAAATATTTCGGGCTTAGTGTATTTAGCGAAATTTAATTCACTTACTTTTCCATTAATCGTTAAAATATTTTCAGTAATATGAACGAAATTATTTTTATCAGCACTAAACTTATATTTTCCACCATATGGTAAAGGTTTTTTTGTTACTTCCCCTTTAGTATTAATTCTTAAAATATTATTTTCTGAATCAATTGTAGTAAATGAATTTTGATTTATAAATATTTCATTAGTAATATTTGTAAGATTATTTTTAATCCTAATGTTACCTCTTCTATCTGTGATTTTTAATTTGTTATCAGAACTGAAAAACAAATAATCTTTATTGCCAATTCTAAAATGTTTAGGATTATATGTTTGAGAGCTTTTTATGTTTTTTTTGTTAAATCCTTTAACGTTTTTCATTTTAGAATCTAATATTCTAATTTCTGAATCAAATAGTAAAAATCTATAATTTTTTACTTTATCGTAATCAAAAACAGTTAAGCCTAAATTATTTTTATTTTTAATTTTTTTAACTAGTTTTCCGTTTTTATCAATAATTTGAAAATCATTTTCTGTATTAAAAGCATATTGTAATCTACCATTTTTGTAAAGATCAATTTGATGAATATCTCCAATAATTGGAGAACCTGTATTTATATTCCAAATTAATTTTCCGTTTAGAGAAATAAGGTATAATTCATTATTTATATCCTGTGTTATTATTTCTCTTTTCTTAGTCACATAGTTTGTAACAAATTTTGGAGATAAGCTTACTGCGCTCTTTGTTTTAAAGCTATATTCTAAGTTTATTCCATTCTTTTTATTTTTTTCAATTGATTTTACAATGCTAAATGTATTGTAAATTATATTTTCATCTAATCTAATATGGTTAATTAAGAATGGAAATTTCTCTTTAGAAATATTTATTGATTCTAATGTTTTTCTTTTAGAATTTCTTGTATTGTAAATTTTAAAATAATTGCTTTTTTTTGGAATGTCTTTGAAAGATTGATTAAAATTATTGTCATTATTAATTGTAGATGAATTAGAAATATTTACAATTATTTTTTCTAAACTTTTTTTCGAATTGCTAACTAA
>JABJFE010000007.1 GCA_018662905.1 Flavobacteriaceae bacterium | reverse complement strand
TCAAAATCACTTGATTTAATTGAATTAGAAATAGATGAAAGATCACTAGAAATATTATTAATATTTTCAATAGAACTGTTTATGCTTAGTTTATTAGACTTTACAATGGATTTAATCATTGCACTAGTTTCTTTTAAATCAGTAATTGTTTCTGAAAAATCGGAAACACTTGTGCGTAAATTATTTCTAGTAGGGTCATCAAAAACTGAATTAATCTTTTCTAAAACATCATTTGCACTAAGAATCATTGTTTCTATATTCTCTTGTAAAGGAGTAAGCTTTTCGTTAACAAGTTCAGTTAATCCGGGGGCAACAGAGGATTTTAAAGTATCTAAAGATACAGCTACTCTACTGTTATCCATTGCAGGAATAATCGCTAGTGCTTTTCCACCAATAAGACCGGTTTCATAAATTTGCGCTATACTATTAACAGAAAACTTGATATCATTCTCAACTCTGAATTTAACAAGTAAACGGTTATTAGTAAAAAAAGATATATCAGTTATACTACCAACAGGATATCCATTAACAGTAACTGGTGTGCCATTAACAACACCCTCAACATCATCATAAATAGAGTAAAACGTTCTGTCGCTTACAAAGATATCATTAGATTTTAGATAACTAAATCCAAAAATGAACAGGCCTATTCCAATAATGACTAAAAATCCAGTTTTAATTTCGTTTTTATTTTTCAAATTATAATTATTGAATTATATCAAAGTTATGAATTATTTTATCATAATTTAATTTTTATAAGAAGATAAAAATTCTTCAATTGAAATACTTTTATCATTTTTAAAACCAACAATCAAAGCGTCCTTATAACCACTCTTAACTGCTTTTTTTAACATTAATTTTGCTTTATTATAATCTTGGGTCTTTTCAAAATAATATCTATAAATATTTTTGTTTTTTAAGTAACTAAGATTTTTTAATCCTTTGAAATTATAGGATTTTAAAGGAACTTTTTTTGAACTTGAAGCGATTTGAATTTTTAAAAAATATTCGTCAGTATAATCTAAATCGCTAAATAATTGACTGTCATTTTTTATAATATCAGAATTAATAGAGTTTCGATATCTTAAAATTCCTTTAGCAATTGATTCAGACATTTCTCTTTGACCTTTTTTAGAATTTAAATACGCTCCTTCTTTTTTGTTCGTTAAAAACCCTGTTTCAACTAAAACACTAGGCATGTAGGTATATTTTAAGACTATAAATCCTGCCTGTTTAACTGTTCTGTTTTTTCTATTCAAATCCGAAACAAAAGCTTTTTGGATTAGGTCTGCTATCACTATACTTTGATCTAAATAATCTTCCTGCATAAGAACTAAACTTATGACAGATTCGGGTGAATTAGGATCAAATCCATCATATTTTTGTTCATAGTTCTCTTCTTTGAAAATAACTGAATTTTCTTTTTTTGCAATTTCAAAATTTCTTTGATTTGCATGTAAACCCAGAACAAAAGTTCCTGCTCCATAAGCATTAGATGAATGAGAATCACAATGAATAGAAATAAATAAATCAGCTTTTGCTTTATTGGCAATTTCAGCTCTTTTGAATAGATTTACAAAAACATCTTTTTTTCTTGTGTAAATAACTTTAATGTTACTTTGTTTTTCTAACTCGGCTCCAACTTTTAAGGCTATTGATAAGGCTATGTTTTTTTCATAATATCCATTTCCTCTATTGCCAGGATCTTTTCCTCCATGACCAGCGTCTAAGACAACTGTAAACTCATTAATTTTTTTTTGAGAAAATAAAAAACTTGAGTTTAAAAAAATTAAACATAATAAAGTTAAATTAATAACAAGCTTAATTAAATTTTTCATAATAAATTATCACTTGAAAAATATATGTAATTTTACTACTTAAACGATTTAATCTGTCAACAATAAATACACATAACAATTACTTCAACAAATTAATTTTTATTTTGATAGTATTACTTACTTTTCAAATTAATTATTCACAAGATATTAAGGAAATTGACAGTATTTCATCTAATGACACTCTTAAGAAAAAACCTTTATTATTAGGAAAAATAACTAGAAATGCAAAAGGGTATATTAAAATTGACAAAAATAAAGGAAAACTATACTTGTACGACAAGGCTGAACTTTATTATCAAGATACAGAACTAAAAGCTGGAATTATTGTTTTAGACTATAAAAATAATGAGGTTTCCGCTGGTAGAATTAAAGATTCAACAGGGAAACTAATACAACCTCCTTTTTTTAAACAAGCAGGAGATGAAGTTAATCCAGATTCAATCAGATTTAATTTTGATACAAAAAAAGCATTGATATGGAATTCAAGAAGTGAACAAAGTGGAATGAATGTTTCTGCTTTAGCTACAAAAAAAGAAAATGATTCAGTTTATTTCATTAAAGAGGCTAAAATCACTACCTCAAAAAAAGAAAATCCAGATTATTACATAAGAGTTAGAAAAGGAAAGTTTATACCAAATAATAAGATTATAGCAGGACTAAGTAACATATATGTAGCTGATGTGCCAACTCCAATATTCTTACCATTTGCCTATTTTCCTTTAACTCAGAATAGAGCAACGGGTTTTATATTCCCAAGTATTGGTCAAAACAACGAAAGAGGGTACTTTATTCAAAACGGAGGGTATTATTTCGCTCCTAGTGATCTTTTCGATGTAACTCTTTTAGCCGACTATTATACAAATGGAAGTTATGGGTTTAGAGCTGAATCAAAATATAAAGTTAGATATAATTATACCGGGTCACTAAGTTTAAGATTTGAAAACTTAATTAATGGTGAGAGAGGACTCCCTGGATATTCTAAAAATAATATTTACAACATTAGATGGTCTCATAGCCAGGATTCGAAATCAAACCCAAACAGCAGATTTTCAGCATCTGTTAATTTAGGAAGTAGTAATTATTTTAGAGAATCAGTAAATCAACTTAATACTCCAAATTTTTTAAATAATACTTTAAATTCTTCAGTGTCATATTCAAAAACATTTAGAGGATATCCGTCAGTAAATTTATCATTAACAGCTTCACATTCACAAAATACTAGGACTCAAACTGTAAACATGAGCTTACCCACTCTACAAGCCAATGTTGAAAGAGTTTATCCATTTGTAAAAAAGAATGGTCAAAAAAAGGGAATTTTAAAAAACATCAACTTACAATATTCAGTAAGAGGGGAAAACAGAATACAAACTTCAGATTCATTGTTTTTAAAGAAAGAAATGTTTGATGACGCTATGTACGGAATGAAACATTCTATTCCAATAGGAACAAACTTTAAATTTTTAAAACATTTAAGTGTTAGTTTGAGTGGAAAATTTGATGAAGTGTGGACTGGACAAACAATAAAAAGAAATGATTTTGACATAATCAATCAAACCATTGGCAAAAAAGACACAATTAAAGGTTTTGATAGGTTCAACAAATACAGCTTTAGTGCTAGTCTAGGTACTACTGTGTATGGCGTTTTTAATTTCAAAGAGGGTAAAAAAATTCAATCTATTAGACATGTAATGAGACCCTCTGTTACTTATGGAATTAATCCAAGTTTTGAAAAATATTATGATGAATATATTATTGATGCAAACGGAAACACAAATGAGTATACCAGATTTGAAGGAGGATTTTTCGGAACTCCAGGTAAAACTTTTTCTAGCTCTATAGGTTTAGGTCTGAGCAATGTTCTTGAGGCAAAAGTAAAAGACAAGGACAGTATGAAACTTGAACCAAAAAAAATTAAACTTTTAAATAATTTAAATTTTTCAACAAGTTATAATATTGCAGCTGATTCATTAAAGTGGAGTCCAGTAAGGATGACAACATCAACATCATTATTTGAAGATAAGTTAAGTTTAAATTTAGGTGCAACATTTGACCCTTATACAGTAAATGAGAACGGAAGAAGAATAAATACTTTAAATATTAATGACGGAGGAGGATTGTTTAGAATGACAAGCGCTAATATAAATCTTGGTTTTTCATATTCAAGCAAAAATTCAAAAAATGACAAATCCAATGGGTCTGACAACTCAAGAAGCGGTGGTAGAAATGACGATTTATTTGGAAGAGCAAACGATTTTGCAGATAGTTCATTTGATGAAAATGATGAGGATAAAGAGGATGAAGAGGAAGACGAAAAAGGTTTAAAATTCTATCAAAATCAAATTCCTTGGGATATTAGAATTGCACACTCTTTAACATATTCAAATAACAAAAAACAAAAAGACATTACAAATAACTCACTGATGCTTTCTGCCAATGTTGATTTATCAAAAAAATGGAGAATTGGTGGGTCTTCAGGATATGATTTTAAAAACAAGGGAGTGACTTATACGCAGTTAAGATTTGAAAGAGACTTAGATAGCTGGAAAATGAATTTTAATTGGGTGCCATTTAGCACTAGAGCATCTTGGTATTTCTTTATAGGAATTAAGTCTGATTTACTAAGCGATCTAAAATATGATAAAAGAAGATTACCAGACAAAAGGTTATAAATTAAATTTTCTATTAATTTTAATCTGTTTAATTAGTTTTAATAATTATTCACAATCAAATATGAAAAAAGTAATAAATTCAAAAAATGCACCTGAACCAGTAGGCCCATAC
>JABJFE010000008.1 GCA_018662905.1 Flavobacteriaceae bacterium | reverse complement strand
CTTAGAGAAATGAAAACTAGAAATGAAAAAATTTCAATGTTAACTGGATATGATTATTCAATGGCAAAAATTATTGATAATTCTGGTATTGATATAATATTAGTTGGTGATTCTGCTTCAAATGTTATGGCTGGACATGAAACTACATTACCAATAACTTTAGATCAAATAATTTACCATGCATCATCTGTTGTAAGAGGAGTAAAAAGAGCATTAGTTGTTGTTGATTTACCTTTTGGAAGTTACCAATCAAACTCAGGAGAAGCGTTAAGGTCAGCGATAAGAATTATGAAAGAATCTGGAGCTCACGCTGTTAAAATGGAGGGTGGCTCTGAAATTAAAGAATCGATAATAAGAATATTAAATGCTGGTATTCCCGTAATGGGACATCTTGGATTGACTCCTCAATCTATTTATAAGTTTGGAACCTACTCTGTAAGAGCAAAAGAAGAAGAAGAGGCAAAAAGATTAATAGAGGATGCAAAATTATTAGATGAATTAGGCTGTTTTGGAATAGTATTAGAAAAAATACCTGCAAAAATTTCAAAAATAGTTACTTCTTCGATTTCAAGTCCAGTAATTGGAATAGGAGCTGGATCTGATGTGGATGGTCAAGTACTAGTTACTCATGATTTAGTTGGTTTAACAACAGAATTTAATCCAAGGTTTTTAAGGAGATATGTCGATTTAAATGAAATCATGACAGTAGCCATCAAAAATTATATTAAAGACGTTAAAAATTTAGATTTTCCAAATCAAGATGAGCAATATTAATCTTTTTGAAAAAAATATTTTATTTCAAGACAACCATTTAATTATAATAAATAAAAAACCTGGCGAATTAACTCAAGGAGATAAAACAAATGATAAGACTTTAGGAGAAAAAGTTAAATATTATTTAAAAGAAAAATATAATAAACCAGGAAATGTATATTTAGGAATTACGCATAGATTGGACAGACCTACTAGTGGAATAATTATTTTTACAAAAACATCAAAATCACTTACTAGGCTAAACAAAATGTTTAAAGAAAATAGCATTAAAAAGACATATTGGGCAATAGTTAATAAAATTTCAGAAAAAAAAGAAGTTAAATTAGAAGACTTTCTTTTAAAAAACAGTAAACAAAATAAATCATATGTCAAAAATGAAAAAAATATAAAAGCAAAAAAATCAATTTTATATTATAAACAAATTCACACATTAAATAAATATTCTTTACTTGAAATTAGATTAGAAACTGGTAGACATCATCAGATAAGAACTCAACTTTCTAATAAAGGAATGGCAATAAAAGGTGACTTAAAGTATGGATTTCCAAGATCAAATAAAGATGGTAGTATTCACCTGCATTCTAGAAAAATTGAATTTCAACATCCTATCTCCAAAAACATAATTACAATAACTGCGAATCCTCCAAAAAATATAATTTGGGATTTGTGTATTAATTAGTCAAATATTAGTAAATATATTTATTCTATTTTATTACTTTTACATCTTACACGGTCAGTAAATAGCAATAAAAAATAAATGGCAAAAGAATTTGTAAAAATTTTTGATACAACATTAAGAGATGGCGAACAAGTTCCAGGGTGCAAATTAAATACATCACAAAAACTAGTTATAGCCAAAAGGCTAGATAAATTAGGAGTTGATGTTATAGAAGCTGGCTTTCCCGTTTCAAGCCCCGGTGATTTTAAATCTGTCGTAGAAATTTCTAAAATTGTTCAAAATGCTACAGTTTGTGGATTAACTAGAGCTGTTAAAAATGATATTAAAGTTGCTGCAAGTGCTTTAAAAAAAGCTAAACGTCCTAGAATACATACTGGTATTGGCACCTCTGATTCACATATTCAACATAAATTCAAATCTTCCAGAGAAAAAATTATGGAAACAGGATTTGAAGCTGTTAAGTATGCCAAAACTTTTGTCGAAGATGTAGAGTTTTACGCTGAAGATGCTGGAAGGACTGAAAATGAGTTCTTAGCAAGAGTTTGTGAAAAGATGATTGAAGCAGGAGCAACTGTTTTAAATATTCCTGACACAACTGGTTATTGCCTACCCTATGAATATGGAGAAAAAATAAAATATTTAGTTGAAAACGTAAAAAACATCCATAAAGCTACAATTTCTTGTCATTGCCATAACGACCTAGGTTTAGCTACAGCTAATTCGATAGCGGGAATAATTAATGGTGCTAGACAGATAGAATGTACAATAAACGGCATAGGTGAAAGAGCTGGAAACACTTCTCTTGAAGAAGTTGTAATGATTATGAGGCAACACCCAAATCTTAACCTTGATACTAATATAAATGCTAAATTATTATTTGATACAAGCAATTTAGTTTCTGAAGGCATGGGAATGCCTGTTCAACCAAATAAAGCAATAGTTGGTGCAAATGCTTTTGCTCATAGTTCTGGAATACACCAAGATGGAGTTATCAAAAATAGAGAAACTTATGAAATCATTAATCCGTTAGATGTTGGAGTTAATGAATCAGCCATAATTCTTACAGCGAGAAGTGGAAGAGCTGCATTAGCATACAGAGCCAAAAAAATTGGTATTGATTTATCTAAAAACGAATTAGATTTAATTTATCCAGAATTTCTAAAATTTGCCGATATAAAAAAAGAAGTTACAGATGAAGATATTCCTAAAATAATTAAAAAATCTTTATAATATATAAAAATGAGTAAAACCTTATTTGATAAAGTTTGGGACTCACACGTAGTTCATAAAATTAATGGAGGACCAGATGTTTTATTTATAGACAGACATATGGTGCATGAAGTGACTAGTCCAGTTGCCTTTTTAGGATTAAAAAATAGAGGGATTAAAGTTTTATTTCCTGAAAAAACATTTGCAACAGCCGATCACAATACTCCAACAATAAATCAACATTTACCTGTAAAAGATCCGCTTTCTGCGAATCAATTATTGGCTCTTGAAAAAAACTCTGAGCTTCACGGAATTTCATATTGGGGATTAGGTCACGAAAAAAATGGAATTGTTCATGTTGTTGGACCTGAATACGGAATCACACAACCAGGAGCTACTATAGTTTGCGGAGATTCACACACCTCAACTCATGGTGCATTTGGAGCAATAGCATTTGGAATTGGAACATCTGAAGTTGAAATGGTTTTATCCACTCAATGTATTATGCAGCCTAAGCCAAAAAAAATGAGAATAACAATTGATGGAAAACTCACTAAAGGAGTTAGCCCAAAAGATGTTGCTCTTTTTATAATATCAGAACTTTCTACGTCTGGAGCAACAGGATATTTTGTTGAGTACGCAGGAGAGGTTTTTAGAGAAATGTCTATGGAGGGAAGAATGACGGTTTGCAACCTAAGTATTGAAATGGGTGCAAGAGGTGGAATGATAGCTCCTGATTCTAAGACTTTTGATTATATAAAAGATAGAGAATTTACTCCAAAAAATGATAATTGGAATGAGGCAATGAAATATTGGAAAACATTAAAATCTGATAATAATGCTGATTTTGATAAAGAATTAAAATTTGATGGTAGATTAATCAATCCAATGATAACATTTGGAACTAACCCTGGAATGGGAATTGGTATTTCTAAAGAAATTCCTTTAGCAAAAAACCAAGATAGTGGAATTGAAACTTATATGAAATCACTTAATTATATGAACTTTGGCGAAGGTCAAAGTATGATTGGTAAAAATATTGATTTTGTATTTCTAGGTAGCTGCACAAACGGAAGGATAGAGGACTTTAGAGAATTTACTAAGATTGTTAAGGGCAAAAAGAAAGCATCTAATGTTACAGCATGGCTAGTTCCCGGTTCTCATCAAGTTGAAAAAGCAATAAAAGATGAAGGATTACTTGATGTTTTAATTGAATCTGGTTTTGAACTAAGAGAACCTGGATGCTCAGCTTGTTTAGCAATGAATGATGATAAAATTCCATCAGGAAAATATGCGGTAAGTACTTCAAATAGAAATTTTGAAGGAAGACAAGGTCCAGGGTCCAGAACTTTGTTAGCAAGTCCTTTAGTTGCTGCTGCTGCAGCAATTACAGGTAAAATAACTGATCCAAGAACATTATATTAATATGGCTTACGAAAAATTTAAAATACTAAAAAGCAACTGTGTTCCTCTTCCAATTGAAAATATTGACACAGATCAGATAATTCCAGCTAGATTTCTTAAAGCCACCAAAAGAGTTGGTTTTGGTGATAATTTATTTAGAGATTGGAAATATAACTCTGACAATACACCT
>JABJFE010000098.1 GCA_018662905.1 Flavobacteriaceae bacterium | reverse complement strand
CCAGCTGCTGATCAGGTTCAGAAACTTGATAAAAAGGATCGTGTAATTTACATCTATGCAGGTAAGCCAAGCTCTAGGTATAAAATTAAATACGGGAGTCAAGCAAAAATTCAATTAAATGATAAGTTTTCTGTTGTTTCTGATGTAGGTGCTTACGTACTTGCTGAAAGAGCTACAAAACGTGAGGAACTTCAAAATGTATTAACAACTGCACTTAAAGTAGATGGTGAAACAAACATGGGTCTTATTTCTGATATAAAACAAGAACTAAGAAAGGTTAATGCACTTAAAATTAATTATACAACTAGAATAGGTAATTATACTCAAAACAATTAATTACTCAATTTTTATAAAACTTAAAAAAGCATCCTTTCAGGGTGCTTTTTTTATTTATAATAAGTTAAATTTGAACTTATGAGATTTTTAGTTTCATTATTGTTGTTAATAAGCTTTTTTATAAGTTTCTCTCAGAAAAACGATGTTGACAATAAGTACTTAGAAGATCAATTTTATCTTGGATTGTATTACAGCACTTTAACTAGTTCACCAGAAAATTTTAATCAAAATAAATTCTCAAGTACTTTAAATTTTGGATTTATTAGAGATTTTCCTTTTAACGAGCAAAGAAACTTTGGAATTGGAGCAGGAGTTGGACTGTCTTTTAGTTCTTCAAATAGCAACTTAAAGCTTAGTGATTTAAATAGTAGTGTTAGTGGAGAAATTGTTAACGGAGAAGACTTTACAAAAAATAAGTGGAATACAACAAAAATTGAATTCCCTTTTGAAGTTAGATGGAGAACATCGACTCCAACAAGCTATAAGTTTTGGAGAGTTTACTTTGGAGTTAAAACAAGTTATTTGCTAAAAAGTAAATACAAATATGAATCTTTAAATAGTAATTATAAGCTTGAGAATCTTCCTTTTAGAAAAACACAATCAGGAATTACTGTTAATGCTGGAAATAATACATGGAATTTGGGACTTTATATGGGTTTAAATCCAATTTTTAACAAGGAATTTGGTCAAAACAATCCAAATCTTAAAGATTTGAAAGAATTCAAGCTTGGACTAGTCTTTTATATTTTGTGATTTTACACCTATAAAAATTATTAATTCCTCAAGTAATGGCTATAAAATCTTATAGTTTTACAATTTTATTTATATTTACAGGATTATATAATAACAAAACAACCAATAAAAATTAAAACAAACTTTATTATGAAAAGAATTTTGTCAATGATTGCTGTACTATTTAGTACAATTATTTTTGCTCAGACCACCGTAACTGGTTCTGTTTCTGACGAAAATAACAACCCAATCCCTGGTGCCAATGTTGTTGCAAGTGCTACAACAGGTACAGTTGCTGATTTTGATGGTAATTTTTCACTTTCTGTGGATCAAATGCCTCCATTTTCAATTACTGTTTCCAGTGTTGGTTTTGACTCTGTTACTGTTAATGTTACAGCATCAAACTTAAATTTCAATGTTCAATTAACGGAATCTCAAAATTTACTTGATGAGATCGTTGTTTCAGCATCAAGAATAGCTGAGAGATTATTCGAATCTCCTGTAACAATTGAAAAATTTGACTATAAAGATATCGCTCAATCTACTGGAGCTGATTTTTACAGTAGTTTAGAAGGGCTGAAAGGAGTTCAAATTAACTCTGGAGGGTTATTTCTTCAACAAGTAAATACTAGAGGTTTTTCAACTGTCTACAACAATGGTTTTGTTCAGTTAGTTGATGGAATGAATAATGAAGCGCCTGGTTTAGGTTTTTCAGCTGGTAACTTACTTGGTATTCACGAATTAGATATTCAAAGTGTAGAATTAATGCCTGGAGCTGCTTCAGCTTTATATGGTGCAAATGCTACTAAAGGTATCTTATTTATGAACAGTAAAAATCCATTTGATTTTCAAGGAGTAAGTGCTACATACAAGCACGGTTTAACTTCTCAGAAAGCTGCTGGTGAAAATGCTTATTATGACTTTGCTTTTAGAGCTGCAAATAAATTTAGTGATAAATTCGCTGCTAAAATTACAGTTAGTTACCAAGAAGGTGAAGACTGGCATGCGGTTGATTACAGAGATATTAACCATTTAGATGGACGTTATATTGACGGAACTGTTGAGGCTCAAAACCCAAGAGATTTCCCTGATTATGATGGTGTAAATGTTTACGGTGATATTGGTCAGGTATTTGATATGACTGCTGCTTTTAGAGGAGTAGTTCTTCCAAGTT
>JABJFE010000059.1 GCA_018662905.1 Flavobacteriaceae bacterium | reverse complement strand
GAATCAAGAAAAATCTCAAATTGTTTGGAATAAATTTCCTTTGTTGGAAAGACATTAATGTGATCCCAAGCAATTCCACTTAACAAAGCGATATTTGGTTTATATAAGTGAAATTTAGGTCTTCTATCAATTGGAGATGATAAATACTCATCACCTTCAAGTAATATAAAATCATTTTCATCTGTTAAATGAACCATAGTTTCAAAGCCTTTTAACTGAGCTCCAACCATATAATCAACATCAATATTATTAGTGTTTAGAACATGTAAAACCATAGCTGTTATGGAAGTTTTTCCATGACTTCCTCCAATAACAACTCTTGTCTTATTTTTAGACATTTCGTAAATAAACTCAGGGTATGAAAATATTTTTATTAATTTTTTTTGTGCTTCAATTAGTTCTGGATTATCTTTTTTTGCATGCATACCCAGTACAACACAATCTAAATCATCTGAAATATTTGAAGCATTCCAACCAATTTTTTGCGGAAATAAACCGTGGTGAATTAATCTTGATTTAGAGGGTTCAAAAATTGAATCATCACTTCCTGAGATCTGGTAACCTTTGATATGTAATGCTATAGCTAAATTATGCATTGCACTCCCCCCTATTGCTATAAAATGAATTTTCATGAAATTAAAACTCTAATTTAAGATTAAAATTTATTCATTTAAAACCTTCCATAAAAGATCTTTAATCTCTACTAAACCTACGTTAGATACAGATGAAATAAATTCAAAAGGAATGTCTTTAATTTTTTTAGAAATATCTTTTTGGATTTTCAGCTTTGTCTTATCATCAATTAAATCAGACTTAGAAACAGCAATTATTCTTTGTTTATCGAGTAATTCAGGATTATATTTCTTTAATTCGTTAAGAAGAACCTTGTATTGTTTAACCAAATCTTCAGATTCTGCAGAGAGCAAGAAAAGAAGAACTGAATTTCTTTCAATGTGTCTTAGAAAATGATGACCAAGTCCTCTACCCTCTGATGCACCTTCAATTATTCCAGGAATATCTGCCATAACAAATGACCTGTAATCTCTATATTGAACGATACCTAAGTTAGGTTTTAGAGTAGTAAACTCATAATTCCCGATTTTAGGTTTTGCGGATGTAATTGTTTTTAATAAAGTTGACTTTCCTACATTTGGGAAACCAACTAAACCAACATCAGCTAATAATTTCAATTCCAATGTTAATTGTCTCTCTTTTCCTTTTATTCCAGGTTGAGAATATCTGGGAGCCTGATTAGTAGAAGATCTAAAATTCCAATTACCTAAACCGCCTTTTCCTCCATCTAAAATAATTTTATGATCACCATCCTCAATAGTTTCATATAGAATTTTATTAGTTTCCGTGTCTCTAATAACAGTTCCTATTGGAACCCTTATAATAGAATCAGCTCCATCAGCTCCAGTACTTCTGCTTCCACTTCCATCTCCGCCATGACCACATTTAAAATGTTTTTGAAATCTAAAATGATGAAGGGTCCATAAAGACTTATCAGTAACAAAAACAACATTACCTCCTCTTCCACCATCTCCACCATCAGGACCTCCTTTTGTTATAAATTTTTCACGTCTAAAATGGGCAGAACCTTTTCCTCCATTACCAGAAAAAATATTAATCTTTACATAATCAACAAAATTGCCTTCAGTCATTATATATTATTATCAATAGTATTAAAAATCCGATAGCTTATTTCATTAATATCGCCTACTCCATCAACATCAAAAAATTTATTTTGATTTTTATAATAATTTATTAGTGGGGAGGTCTTCTTGTTATATTCATCAAATCTGTTTTGAATTTTAGTTCTGTCTTGGTCATCTGACCTTCCACTATCTTTTCCTCTGCTAATTAATCTTTCAATTAATAAATTTTCATCAACTTCCAAAGCTATAGTCATTGAAATACTTAATTTCAATGTTATTAAAAACTGATCTAAAATTTCTGCTTGTACAGTTGTTCTAGGAAAACCATCAAAAATAAATCCTTTAGCATTAGGATGGTTATTTACTTCAGATTCCAACATTTTGATAGTTACTTCATCTGGTACTAAATCCCCTTTATCCATGTAAGATTTTGCTAATAATCCTAATTCTGTATTATTAGAAATATTATTTCTAAATAAATCACCAGTGGAAATATGAATTAAATCGTATTTATTTTTAACAAACTCTGCTTGAGTTCCTTTTCCAGATCCTGGCTTTCCAAATAATATTAAATTAATCATAGTAATTAAAAATATAAGAAAACAAATATAACCCCAAAATCAATAGTTAAATAATTTTATTCTAAATAACATTTTAATGTATTTTTGCCAAACAATCATTTGAATGAATTATTCTGCATCAGATTTTAGATTAGGTATTTTAGGTGGCGGACAACTTGGTAAAATGTTACTACAAGTCACTTCTAGATTAAGTATAAAAACTAATATTCTTGATCCTAGTGATGATTCGCCATGTAAAGAAATCTGTTCTAAATTCACAAAAGGTCCGTTAATGGATTTTAAGACAGTATATGATTTTGGAAAAGAATGTGATTTAATTACTTATGAAATTGAACATGTTAATGTAGATGCATTAGAAAAGTTAGAATTGGAGGGTATAAAAGTATATCCTAATTCTAAAACTTTAAAAATTATTCAGGACAAATCCACTCAAAAAAAATTTTTTGTAAAAAATGATATTCCAACTGCAAATTATAAGCACTACAAATCATTAAAAGATTTAGACACTATTAAATACCCATGTGTGTGGAAGAAGACTAAATTCGGTTATGATGGATATGGTGTTAAAATTTTG
>JABJFE010000054.1 GCA_018662905.1 Flavobacteriaceae bacterium | reverse complement strand
TATTATTTTTCAAAAGATGAAAGAGCAGAGTCATGTGACTTACCTGCTGGAAAGCAAGTTGTTGAGAGTCCAAAGACTGGTTTACCATTTGTAAAAGGAAAATAATCACTGATTATTAACCAAAAATTAAAAAGCCTACTTGTAAATAAGTAGGCTTTTTTATATTTAAAGAATTAGAGTAATTAAGATTATTTAAATTTATACATTAATAATTTGAGATTAACTTGATTAATCATTTCTCTTGTTTTTGCTCCATTACTCCACATCATTCTATCCATAAAAGTAACTTCTTTCCAAAATTCCTCATTTTCTGAATCAGATAATTCTCTTCCCATCATATCTAATGTAACATGAGTAATTTCTTTATTACCATTTTCACTAGATGATAAAACTCGATTCAATTCCCACCACTTTCTAGATCCATTTAAAATACGTTTGTTATGCCATTTCTTATAAAAGTCCATTTCATATTGTTCGTAATTTTCATCAATTTGCTTAAATGCATTTAATGTTAGAATTGTTCCTATTTCAAGATCTCCGAAAAGCCAAGTTGTATTATCTAATCTTTCAAGTTGATAAAAATTTCTTGTTCCATAGGGACCATCTTCCCAAATTTTATCAAATTTTTTCTTTGATAATTTATTGTACACGCTTCTTCCTAATTTATAAAAATCAACTTCTTTACTCATTTGAACTGAATCCTTATAAAAATTCATAATTAAAAAATCAGGTTGATTATCAGCGTTCTCGTCGCCTTCAACTGGGATTACCTCAAAAATCAGCCATCCGGTTTCTAAATCGTCGTTGATAGCTTGCTCATGAATCTTTGACCAAAATTTTTCTAGATCTACATATGCATCGTGCTGTCCTTCATCAAGTCTTACCGAAGTATAAGTAATCACTTGAGAATATGTAATTGCGGATAATAAAAGCGCAACTAATAAATTAATTTTTTTCATATAAAATATTTTTATTGTTATTAATACTAATTTATAAAAAAAACAAACATACCAAAAAGTATGTTTATTTTTTTTCACAAGATTCGTGAACATCAGAAATTAACGGCTTAATATGAATATGCTCTTTAGGAATTAAAAAACTAGCTAAAAGTTCTAAAAACATAGCAATAAATGCAATTGTTGCGGTTATATATGCCTGTTCGTACAAAGCAGAGATAAACTCTAACAAATGAAACAAAGAATGTATTCTAAGACCTATTCTAACTAATTTAACAAGAGTACTTTTCATTTATATTAAATAAGCTGCAAAATTACTTATAAAGTATGTAATGAAAAAACTAACTAAAATAATTTTACCTATTTCTGATTTGGTACTAAAACTTAAACTATTATTAATTTATATAATTAAAATGTTTGTAATTTTAAATAAAATAAAATTACATGTCTAGATTAATTACTGTCTTAATTTCATTAATTCCTTTTTTATGTTGGTCTCAACTAGATCCATCAAAAAAATACAGTGTAAATACAATTGCATTTTATAATGTAGAAAATCTATTTGACACAATTGATGACCCTAAAACTTTTGATAATGATAGAACCCCTAATGGTAGAGACAAGTGGACAGAGGACATTTATATAAAAAAATCAAAAAACATAGCAAAAGTAATATCAGAAATTGGGAAAGATATCGTAGGAACCTCTCCTTCAATAATAGGTTTATGTGAGGTAGAAAATAAGAAAGTTCTTGTAGATTTAATTAATAATGAAAAATTAAAAAACATAGGTTATGGTATTGCTCATTTTGATTCTCCAGACGAAAGAGGGATTGATGTAGCCTTGCTTTTTAATACAAATAGGTTTACCCCAATTTTTACAAAAGCATACTCGCTTTACTTAAAAAGAGAAAATGGAGAAACTGATTTTACAAGAGATCATTTATTGGTTTCGGGCTATTTAGACAATGAATTAATCCATTTTATTGTTAATCATTGGCCCTCAAGATCCGGAGGAAGAATGAGAAGCGAAAAAGGAAGGATTTTAGCAGGTCAATTAAATAAAAAAATAATAGATTCTATTTTGTCTACCGATTCAAAAGCTAAAATTATAAATATGGGTGATTTTAATGATAATCCTGCTGATAGAAGTATCAAACCCATATTAAAAACTGTTAGTAATAAGTCAAAAGTTAAAAGAAATGAACTTTTTAATCCTACAGAAAAATTGTTTAAAAAAGGGTTTGGAAGCTATAACTATAGGGGAAAATGGGACATGTTAGATCAGTTTATGATTTCCTCTGAACTTTTAAAAAATTCGGGACACTTTTTTTTGAAAGCTGGAATTTTTAATGAAAAATACTTAATTAATCAAGATGGAAAATATGAGGGATATCCTTTTAAAAGTTTTGCTGGGGGGAAGTTCTTAGGAGGATATAGCGATCATTTTCCAATATATATGCTTTTAGCAAAAGAACTATAATATGGAAGGTTCAATACAGATTTTTATAACGGGAGGAACTTTTGACAAGAGTTATAACTATAAAGATGGTGACCTATATTTTAAAAACACACACCTTCCTGAAATGTTGAAAAGAAGTAGATGTAGATTGAATGTTGATTTTGAAACATTAATGATGATTGACAGTTTGGAAATGAACGAATCTCATATTGAAAAAATAATTTCAAAATGTAAAAGTTCAAGTTCAGATAAAATCATCATAACTCACGGAACAGATCGTATTGTTCAAACTGCAAAAAAACTTGAAAAAGCTGATCTTAACGAAAAAACAATAATTCTTACTGGGGCAATGATTCCATATGCTTTTGGAAGTTCCTCAGATGGATTTTTTAATTTAGGATGTGCTTTGTCATTTGTTCAATCTCTTCCAAATGGAATATATATTACTATGCAGGGTCAATATTTTTCTCCAAATAATGTTAAAAAAAATAAAGAGAAAGGTGTTTTTGAAAAAATTAATTAATCTTTATTGTCTGAAAGATTATATTTTTTGTTAAGCTCAAACACTTTATCTGCTGAAAAAGATTTTTTATTAATTAATTCAAGTTGGTGATCTAAAAGTTCTACTTTTTTATCAATTTTATTTTTAATCTCATTAAACAAATCACGTGTTTCAGGGCTCAAGTCCTTAATTACAATTAATTCAATAACATTATTCATTTCTTTCATCACTGCTTTCATTTGATTTGGCAACCAACTTATGATTGGAGTTCCGCCAGTTGCTTTTGCATACTTAGTATTAGCCATTATATACTTTTGCACAAACTGCCAATGCCCATTTCTAAAGTGATATATTTCTTCCAAAACTCCTAAGAGATAACATAAGCCTTCATGATTATTTTGCTTTGACAAAATTTGTGAAATTCCTTCGTTGCTTAACTCATTAACGGAATCTTCTAGATCTTTAAAAAAATTCTGAATACATTTGGGTCTATAACTTCTAAGGTCAATCAAGTATTTTGTCAACTCATTTTTAGGGTAATGTTTTATGACACCACTAAAAATATCTTCCATTGGAATTATATCATCCTGAGCACCTGTCTGTCCTCTAAACTGTTTAGGTTCATCCCAAACGCCTTCATATATTACACCATCTCCAAACAATTCTTCATTGCCTTTTACTCCCATTATAAAAACACGAAAATCATTATAGTGATTCCATCTTGAAGCTTTCCACATCTCTCTTCTTCTACTATTCATTAATTTCATTGTTTCGTAATTTTCCTTTAAAAAATTAACGGAACTAGTTAAGTTTTTTTCTTTTAATGCATGTAAAACATTAATTACTGACCCAACCAAACTTGGGGAATGTTGATTGATATCAACATGTAACATTATAAAACCTACTTCATCAGGCTGACCAGAAAAACGAACACACATGTCTAGATTTGACCATTTGTGATCTCCGGACTTATCAATTTTTTTATAATTTCCAAGAGAATAAGCATAATGGTAATCTAACCATGGATATACTTCTAATTTATTTGAAACTTCTACAAAAGGTTGAGCGATTTGAATTGGCAGAATATTTTGAGCTTTCCCATAATCACCTGTGTTCCTGTAATGTTGAAAAGAAGGTTCTAAAGTATATGCGGAGGCTAAAAAGCAGTATCCTCTATATAATGCTTGGATCAACATAATATCTGTTTCATTAGAAACTTGTTCAAAATAATTTGGCAAAGATTTAACCGCATCATGAATAGCTCCTGGTTTATCTAAATAACCTGACTCATCATTAATTTTAACTGGCATTTTATCTAAAATATCTTGAAGAATAGAATAAGGCTGAGGAAGTTTTTCTAAAGGAACACTTTTAGGTAAAAATCCATTTTCTTTACCAACATTAAAAAATCCATCAGAATATTCTTTTTTTATAAAAGCCATAGTGGTTAGTTATTTATTTATTTATTTAAATATAGTAATTCCTGTGATGTGTGTAATTGATTTACTAACTTTAAGTGATAACACTTAATTTTAATAAAATGAGTAAATTACAAAAAGACGATCTTTCAAAATTAGGACACAAAATTAATCAGTTAAAAAAAAGAATTTCAAGAACAGAAGTTAGTGGAAACAAAGAAAAAGTAGGATTCAGAAAAATGAGAATTAATAAAATAAAAAAACAAATTCAAGAAATTATTTCAAAGAAAAAGAAATGAAAAAAATATATTTATTATTATGTGGTTTAGGATTTATTCTTCCTTACTATCATCTAATTAATTTTCTAAAGAATAATCAATGGTCAATGGATGGGTTCTGGAATGATGTTTTTTTTGGAACACATTCAGTTTCAATGATTGCAATGGATCTTACAGTAGCAGCATCTACTTTTCTTGTTTTTTTAATATACCAATCAATGAGAAAAAAAGTTAAAATCACAAAATATGTAATTTGTCTCTTCTTAGTTGGATTTTCTTTAGCTTTTCCATTGTACTTATACGATACACACGATAATTAATGGAGTTTACTGATGCATTTAATCATTTAAAAAATGATGAAATAATGTCCTTTTTGATAGATAGATTCAAAAATGACATAACACTTAAGGACAGATATGAAACTGATTTCCCTAAAGCTATTGCCTTACTAATAATAGAGCAGCAGGTAAGTTTTAAAGCTGCAATTACTATAAAAAAAAGATTCTTAAGCCTTATAAATAATAAAAACTCAAACCAGATTCTTGATATTGAAAATGATAAAATGCAGTCTATTGGAATATCTCATAGAAAGGTAGATTATATCAAAAACACATATTTGTATTTTTTAAACAATAAAACTGAATTTCATAAAATAAGTCAAAATGAAGTAGTAAAAGAATTAACTAAAATAAAAGGAGTTGGAAAATGGACAGCAGAAATGTTTTTAATCTTTATTTTGTTTAAAACAGACATATTTTCTAAAGGAGATTTAGCACTAATCAATAGTATAAAGGTTAATTATAATATAAGCCAACTTTCAGACCAAAAATTAGATAGTCTTATAAAAAAATGGAGCCCTTACAATACAATTGCCTCACTTTTACTTTGGAAATCGATTGAAGAAAAAATTTTTT
>JABJFE010000009.1 GCA_018662905.1 Flavobacteriaceae bacterium | reverse complement strand
TGTCTCTGAAGTCTTATTTTTACTGACATATCAAATTAAATTTATGAGGTACTAAACCCCGGTTATTAATGAGGTGCAAATGTAATTTATTTTTTGAAACTGACAAATCTATATTTTTAAATTATATAGAGTTAATAACTTCCTTAAATACTTTAAGATTTAATATAAAAGTTGGTTATTTTTAAATACTTAAAATCAATTATATAGATGTATTTAGTTTTTGATACTGAAACTACTGGACTACCAAAAAAATGGAACGCTCCTCTTTCAGATTCAGATAATTGGCCAAGATGTGTTCAGTTAGCTTGGCAATTACATGATTCTAAAGGATTATTAATTTCAAGTCATAGTTATTTAATAAAACCAGATAAATATAATATTCCTTATGAATCTGAAAAAATACATGGTATTTCTACTGCCTTGGCAAATAAAATAGGAGATGATTTAGTTAGTGTTCTTGATAAATTTATTCTAGATCTCAATAAAGCCGGATTTATTATAGGTCATAATGTAAAATTTGATTTAAATATCATTGGCGCTGAACTATTAAGAATAAACTCAGCAGTTAATTTGCTTGAAAAAGACATATTAGATACTTGTACTGAGTTAACAGCAAATGTGTGTAAGATTCCAGGAGGAAGAGGAGGTAAATTTAAATTTCCTACTCTAATAGAAATATATTCTTTTCTTTTTAATGATAGTTTTAGTGAAGCGCACAACGCTTCTGCCGACGTTGAAGCAACAGCAAGGGTGTTTTTCGAATTAGTAAGAACTGGTATTATTAATCAATCAGTTTTCAAAGGATATCCAGAGCTGTCGGATGGATTAAGATCTTATGACGAATCAAAAGTTCCTCTTTTTGGAATAAAACACTTAAATCTAAAAAAAGAATCAGAAAAAATTAGTAAAAAAGCCTCTAAAGAAAACATAATTGATAAAAAAATAATTGATTCAATTCCAGAGGAATTAGTTCCGGCTCCTTTTTCCCATTTACATAACAATACACAATTTTCAGTATTACAATCAACCTCTAGAATAGCTAATCTCGTTAAAAAAGCAGGAGAAAGTAATATGCCTTCAATTGCGATTACTGATAGAGGAAATATGATGGGATGCTTTCATTTTATAAAAGCTATTAAGAGCTACAATGATTCTATTTCCCCTGATTCTAATGATACAAAAATTAAACCTATAATCGGCTGTGAACTTAATGTTTGTTCTAATCACACTGATAAATCAAATAGAGACGATGGTTATCAAATAGTTTTTCTTGCTAAAAATAAAAACGGATATAGGAATTTGTCTAAAATGTGTTCTATTGGTTACACCAAAGGTTTTTATTATGTTCCAAGAGTAGATAGAGAAGTGGTTGAAAAGTATAAGGAAGATCTTATCGTCTTGTCTGGTAACATGCATGGTGAAATCGCAAGTAAATTACTAAATATTGGAGAGTCACAGGCTGAGGAAGCACTTTTATATTGGAAGAGCTTATTTGACAAAGATTTTTATTTAGAAATGATGCGGCATGGTCAAGAAGATGAAAAAAGAGTTAATGAAAATTTATTAGAGTTTTCGAAGAAACACAATATAAATATTGTTCCAACAAATAACTCATTTTACTTAAATAAAGAAGATGCTAATGCTCACGATATTTTACTTTGTGTAAAAGATGGAGAAAAACAAGCAACTCCAATAGGACGAGGTCGTGGATTTAGATATGGACTTCCAAATCAAGAGTATTACTTTAAAACTTCAAATGAAATGAAGTTTTTATTCAAAGATCATCCTAACTTTTTTAATAATATTTCTGAAATAGTTGATAAAGTTGAAACTTATGAATTAGCCAGAGATGTATTACTTCCAAAATTTACAATTCCTAAAGATTTTGAATCAGATTCTGAGAAAGACTCAGAGAATGAGTATTTAAAATTTTTAACTTTTCAAGGAGCAAAATCTCATTATAAAGAAATTGATGATGATTTAGAAGAAAGAATTTTATTTGAACTCAACGTTATTAAAAATTCTGGGTATCCAGGGTATTTTTTAATAGTTCAAGATTTGATTAAGGCAGCAATCGAAATGGGTGTTTCAGTCGGCCCAGGTCGAGGATCAGCTGCAGGCTCTGTAGTCGCTTATTGCTTAGGGATAACTAAAATTGACCCTATTAAGTATGACTTACTTTTTGAGAGATTTTTAAATCCTGACAGGGTTAGTATGCCAGATATCGATATTGATTTTGATGATGAAGGAAGAGGAAGAGTAATCGAATATGTTATAGAGAAGTATGGTGCCAATCAAGTAGCCCAAATAATTACATATGGTAAGATGGCTGCTAAATCTTCGATTAGAGATACTGCTAGAGTTTTAGATTTGTCACTTGGAGATGCAGACAGAATAGCTAAACTTATTCCTAATTTAAAATTGAAAGATATTTTTGAAAAAGATGAAAAGAAATTAAACGATGATTTAAGATCAGAAGATTTTTCAAATGTATTGGAACTAAAATCTCTTTCAGTTGGAGATGATTTACAAGCAGAGACCATAAATCAGGCTAGAATTTTAGAAGGTAGTCTTAGGAACGTTGGAACTCATGCTTGCGGAATAATCATTACACCTGATGATATTACCAATTTTGTTCCAATAGCAACAGCTAAAGACTCAGATTTATTTGTAACTCAGTATGATAATTCTGTAGTTGAGAGTGCAGGATTATTAAAAATGGATTTTTTAGGTTTAAAAACATTAACTCTAATCAAGGATACTGTTAAGTTGATTAAGTATAAACATGATATTGATATCAATATAGATACGATTCCTTTAGATGATTCAACAACATATGAACTTTTTCAAAAAGGAGAAACAGTTGGTGTTTTTCAATATGAAAGTGCAGGAATGCAGAAGTATTTGAGAGACTTAAAACCTACCGTTTTTGAAGATTTAATTGCGATGAATGCTTTGTATAGACCTGGTCCACTTGAATATATACCTTCTTTTGTTAATAGAAAAAATGGAAAGGAAGATATAACCTATGATATTCCTGTTATGGAGGAGTTTTTAAAAGAAACATATGGAATTACTGTCTATCAAGAGCAGGTAATGCAGTTGTCTCAAAAACTTGCAAATTTTTCAAAGGGTGATGCTGATCTTCTTAGAAAAGCAATGGGTAAAAAAATCTTTGAACTGCTGAGTAAGCTAAAACCAAAGTTTTTAGATGGAGGAGAATCAAATGGGTTTGAAAGAGAAATACTTGAGAAAATTTGGAAAGATTGGGAAGCTTTTGCATCCTATGCTTTTAACAAATCACACTCAACATGTTATGCTTTAATTGCATATCAAACAGCTTATTTAAAATCTCATTATCCAGCCGAATATATGGCTGCGGTTTTGTCAAATAATATGAACGATATTAAGCAAGTGAGTTTCTTTATGGAGGAATGTAAAAGAATGTCCATTAAAGTACTGGGTCCTGATGTAAATGAATCGTTTTATAAATTCACAGTAAATGACAATAATGCTATAAGATTTGGAATGGGAGCAGTGAAAGGTGTTGGTTCCGGGGCTGTTAAAACAATAATAGAAGGAAGAAAAGAAAAGAGATACAATTCTATTTTTGATTTAACTAAGACTATAGATTTAAGGTCTGCAAATAAAAAAGCATTTGACAGTTTAGTTTATGCA
>JABJFE010000011.1 GCA_018662905.1 Flavobacteriaceae bacterium | reverse complement strand
TTTTACGAAATAAATGATTCACTTTTAGGCAGAGAAATGCTAATGGTGACCAGAATTGCTAAAACAGCATCTGGTCTAGGATTTGGAGGAGGAAAACAAAATACACAAGTTTTAAGGTGGCAAATAAAAGATAATAAAATATTATTAAGAGTAGTTTCTCATAATGTGGTAGCATCTGATTCTCTCCCTGTAAACGAAGCTGTTTTAAATTCAAATTTTGAACCAATTTTATATAGTTTTAAGATAGAAAGTAAAGGAATAGATTCAACCTCAACCTTAATAGAAGTCACAAAACTATTTAATGAAGATGTAAAACCATTAGGTTTTCCTCAAAGTAGAAGAAAAGGTTATAAAATATCCAGTTTAAATTCAGAAAAATCTTTTATTGAGTCTATAAAAAGTTATCCTGAAAATATTGAATCAAGACATGTAAAGACATACAATTCTTCATCACCACCTTCAAACTCAAGCACAGGAACAATATCCCTTGAAATTAATAATTCAATGATATTATTGCCTAAAACACCAATGAAAAGAAGATATTTTGATCAAAGAGTCGGTTGGTTTGCTAGAAGTCAAGTTGATTATGGACTGGATGTACAAGAGAGTAAATCTTTAAAATATTTGGATAGATGGAGATTAGAAGTAAAAGATGAAGATTTAGAAAAATTTAAAAATGGGGAGTTAGTTACTCCAAAAAAACAAATTGTATACTACATTGATAGGGCAACGCCATTAAAATGGAGAAAATATTTGAAAGAAGGAATAGAAGATTGGCAAGTAGCATTTGAGCAAGCTGGTTTTAAAGACGCAATAATTGCAAAAGATCCTCCAACAAAAGAAGAAGATCCAGAATGGAGTCCAGAGGATGTAAGGTACTCTGTAGTAAGATATTTAGCTTCTCCGATACCAAATGCTAACGGGCCTCATGTTAGTGACCCAAGATCAGGGGAGATTTTAGAATCAGACATAAATTGGTATCACAATGTAATGACGTTATTAAGAAATTGGTTTTTCGTTCAAACTGCAGCTATAAATGAAGATGCAAGAGGAGTTTCCTTTGATGACGAAGTGATGGGAAGATTAATTAGATTCGTTTCAGCACACGAAGTTGGACATACTATTGGTTTACCACATAATATGGGTAGCAGTAGTGCTTATCCTGTAGATTCACTTAGATCTGCAACTTTTACTAAAAAATATGGTACAGCTCCATCAATTATGGATTATGCTAGATTTAATTATATAGCTCAACCTGAAGACAAAGGAGTTGCTCTAATGCCTGATATTGGAGTTTATGATAAACATGCGGTTAGATGGGGTTATAGACCAATTCCTGATGCAAAAACAGCAAAAGAGGAAAAGAAAACATTAGACAAATGGATAAGAGATAATGAAAATAGCTTAATGCACAGATTTGGAAGTGCTGGTATTGATCCAAGCTCACAAACTGAAGATTTGGGAGACGATGCCGTTAAGGCAAGTGAATATGGAATATTAAATTTAAAAAGAATTGTTCCAAACCTTACTAAATGGACATCTGAAGATGGTAAAGACTATTCTGATCTTCAAACAATGTATGGGCAAGTCCTTACACAGTTCAATCGCTATATGGGTCATGTAAGTTCAAATATTGGGGGAGTGTATCAATATTACAAAACTTATGATCAAGAAGGTCCAGTTTATACGCACGTTAAAAAATCTCATCAAAAAAAATGTATGAATTTTTTAAATGACCAACTTTTTGATACACCAACATGGATGATTGACAATAATATTCTGAATAAAATTGAATTTGCCGGAATAACTAATAGAATTAGAAGCACTCAGTCAAGAACTTTAAATAGTATTTTAGATTTTGGTAAAATGGCAAGACTTATTGAAAATGAAGCAATAAACGGAAAAACCGCATATACTTTAATTGATATGATGTCAGACTTGAAAAAAGGAATTTGGAAAGAACTATATTCAAATAAAACAATAGATGTTTACAGAAGAAATTTGCAATTGGCTTACTTAGACAGAATTAGTTATATAATGAACGAAGAACAGGGTTCTATACCATCGTGGGCAAGAGGAAGAGTAACTTCTGTAAAAGTCAGTCAGTCAGATATTAGAACTATTGCTGTTGGACAATTATTAGAACTAAGAAAAGATATTAAAAAGCATAAAAACAGATCTGATCAAATGACTAAAATGCATTTAGATATGGCCATGGCAAAAATCAATAAAATACTTGCTGGAAAGCCTATTTAAAGAGTTTTTGAAACTTTTATTAATGCATCAAGCGTATGGTCTATATCAGAATATGTAAGTGCATCGTTTAAAAAATAACTTTCAAATGCACTTGGAGGAAGGTAAATCCCTTCATTCAACATACCGTGAAAATACTTTTTAAATTTTTCATTGTTACCTTTTTGAGATGATTTAAAGTCTATAACTTCATCAGAACAAAAATGTAATGATATCATGGATCCCAATCGGTTTATTTTAAAATCTAATGATGTTTTACCAAGAACTTCATACATACCTTTTTCTAAATAAGATGATTTTTCATCTAAACTCTTATAAATATTATCATTAATTTTTAATTCAGATAAAGTAGCTAATCCAGCTGACATTGCAAGAGGGTTTCCACTAAGAGTACCAGCTTGGTAAACTGAACCTTCAGGTGAGAGATTATTCATTATTTCATCTCTTGAGGAAAAAGCTCCTACAGGTAATCCTCCACCAATTACTTTTCCATAAGTAACTATATCTGCATTTACACCTAAAACTTCTTGAGCACCTCCCTTAGCAAGCCTAAAGCCAGTCATAACTTCATCAAAAATCAAAAGACAATTGTTCTGATCACATAATTTTCTTAAACCTTCAATAAACCCATTTTGTGGAATAACACAGCCCATATTGCCAGCTACAGGTTCTATTATAATAGCTGCAACTTCATCTTTATTCTTTTGAAAAAGTTCTTTCACATAATTTAAATTATTATATGGAGCAATTAAGGTGTCTTGAGCTGTTCCTTTAGTTACGCCAGGACTATTGGGAGTTCCAAAAGTTACTACTCCACTACCCGCTTCAATTAAAAAGGAATCAGAGTGTCCATGATAGCATCCAGAAAACTTTATTATTTTTTCTTTATTTGTGAACCCTCGAGCTAATCTAATTGCACTCATACAAGCCTCTGTTCCAGAATTAACAAATCTAATTTTCTCCATTTCTGGAACCATGGACAAAGATAATTTAGCTAGATCTGTTTCTAAAGTTGTTGGCATTCCAAAAGAGGTTCCATTTTTAGCTGTTTCAGATATAGCTTTAATCACCTTAGGATGTGCATGACCCAGTATCATTGGTCCCCATGAGGAGATGTAATCAATATATTTATTTCCATCTTCATCATAGACGTAAGCGCCTAAAGCTTTGGATGCAAAAATAGGTGAACCACCAACTGATTTAAAGGCTCTCACAGGTGAATTAACACCTCCAGGAATATATTTTTTCGCTTCACTAAAAAGCATACTACTTCTCTTATACAACATTATTTATTAAATATTTTTAATGATTGACCTACACTTAAATTGTTGTTTTTAATATTATTCAACCTAATAAGTTCAGAAACACTAATATTTTGTTTTTTTGAAATTGAATATAAGGTATCACCTTTTTTTACAATGTATAATGATTTAGAATCAACCTTTATTTCAATTTGTTTTTTGGATAATTTTTTTTCTCTGGATTTATTTAGTGGTTTTTTTGAACCATCCAGTTTCCAAAGCTCATACCTTTCGATAATTGAAATTAATTTATCTGCATACTTTGGATCAGTTGCATATCCAGCTTTCCTAAGACCTTTTGCCCATTTAACATAATTTCTCTTATTTAATTTAAATAAAAAATTATATCGATCTCTAGATTCTAAAAAAATAGAATGATCTCTGTAAGATTTATCTGGATTCTTATACTTTCTAAAACATTCTCCTTTTGCATCGTCATCGTGATAAACTTTCTTCCCCCTCCAACCCTTGTGACATTTAATTCCAAAATGATTATTTGATTTTAAAGCAAGACTACCCTTACCTGAACTGGACTCTAATATACCTTGAGCCATTGTAATGCTAGCTGGAATTCCGAATTTTTTCATTTCATCAATTGAAATTTTAGAATACGTATTAACATAC
>JABJFE010000048.1 GCA_018662905.1 Flavobacteriaceae bacterium | reverse complement strand
TATTAGAATCTGATAGAGATTTTAGAATCAGTAATCCTAATTACATGAAAGACAGACTTAAAATGAATAAGGATGTTGATTGGAATACTTTCAAAACTGTAAGAAAATTCACAAGAGTTCTTGTAAAAAAATGGTAACCAATTAAATTATAATAAATAATTAACCCAGAATTTATTCTGGGTTTTTTTTTACATACTTTTGAAAAATGCTTTTTATCATTATTATAATTACTTGTGTATTTTCAATAAAAGGATTCAAAAATTTAACTTTTTTTAACAAATACAAATTTCAGATCCAGTCAATTAAAAATGGAGACAAATACAGAATGTGGTCATCTGCTTTCTTGCATGCAGACTATAGTCATCTGTTTTTTAATCTATTTACATTATGGGTATTTTCTGGTGCTATATTAATGCAGCTAGGAGAGTTTTATTATTTAATAATATATCTTCTAAGCCTTTATTTCGGCAATTTTTTTACTTTAAAACAACATAAAAATGAAGTTTTTTATTCTGCGGTAGGAGCAAGTGGAGCAGTAACTGGAATTGTTTATTCTTCAATATTATTATTTCCAGAAATGAAATTAGCTCTTTTATTTTTTCCAATACCATTACCCTCATATGTATTTGGTTTATGCTATATTCTTTATTCAATTTATGGAATGAAAAAAAACTCAGGAAATATTGGACACTCAGCACATTTAGGGGGTGCAATAGCTGGAATGATTATTACAATACTAATAAAACCGTCTATTCTAATACAACAAACGTGGTTAGTACTGTTATTAATAACTCCGTTTATAATACTTTACTACGATAAAAAAAATAGTTTATTTCGATAATTGCAACGCGATCATTGCATCTAAATCATCTCCTTTTACATCTACGCCAATTATCTTTTTAGACTCATCTAAAACAAAAGTTGTAGGCATTTGAGTAACCTTATATTGTTTGGCAATTGGTTCTCCCCAGAATTTTAAATTTGAAACATGAACCCAATCCTTAATATTATCACTTTCAATTGCGTTAATCCATGATTCCATATCTCTGTCAAGAGACACACCTATAATTTGAAATTCATCGTCACTATACTTGGACTTTAAGTTAACCAAACTAGGGTTTTCGACTCTACAAGGAGCACACCAAGACGCCCAAAAGTCTAATAATATAACTTTAGATTTTACATCACTTAAAGAAACAGGTTCAGCAAATAAATCTGGCCCAGTAAATTCAGGAGCTAAACTTCCAACTGAGGGAGTTTCACTGTCTTTTTTGATTTCATCCATCTTTTTCTTGATCTCAATGGATGATTTTGTATTTTTTATAATGTCTGTAAATCTTAAAAAATAGGATTCGATTTTTTCAATTTCAATCTCCTTATTCATAAGCATTCTTTGAAGAATAAGAGAAGACAAATACGAGTCATTATTTTCTACAATAAAACTTTCTTCATAAATTCTTAATTTATCTTTTAAAGATTCAAACTGACTGTTTAAATCGCTTAAAAGAAGAGTATCCTTAGAAAAGCTAGCATTTCTCATTTCAGCTTGAACTTTATTTAATTCTACATAAAAATCTTTTGTTTTAGACTTATAAGTTGAAAAGTCTTCATTTGACTTAGTCCCAGAAACTCTAGAAGCTCTAATACTGTCTTTAAAAACCTTAATACTAATTGTTCCCGGCTCGATAACAACAGGAAGATTATCTCTTTGTTTATCAAAAACAACATAATGCATTTCTGGAACAGAAATTGAATCAGTAAATGAAAACTTACCTTCAAATACTTTAGTAGAATCAACTACAACAGGTAAATTACTTTCACCTAATTTAACTAAGAACACATTTAAGTCTTCATCGTGGTTTGTTTCAGCATCTAAAATAAAAGTATTGTTTGAACAGCCGTAAGAAAGAATTAAGACTAATAACAAATAAATATATTTTTTCATTGTAGTTTTAATAAAATTAATTTTGGCTAATATAATATTTAATATTTATAGATTTTAATGACAACTACAAGTAAAATAGTTGAAGAATTCAAGCTAATTACAGGTAATAAATATGTAATTACTAGTAAATGGGGAAAAGAACCTTTTAATAAGGGCTGGAGATATGGCGGGGGAGATGCTGTAGCTGTTATTAAGCCAGGCACATTATTAGAAATTTGGAAAGTTTTACAAATATGTGTTAAACACGACATTATTGTGATTATGCAAGCTGCTAATACCGGTTTGACTGGTGGTTCAACACCTTTTGGAAACGATTATGATCGCCCAATTGTAATTATAAATACTCTCAGAGTTAATTCCATTCAACTTATTAATAATGGTAATCAAATCCTAGCTCTAGCAGGAAGCAGTTTATATGACTTAGAGAATAAACTAAAACCTCTTGAAAAGGAACCTCATTCTGTGATTGGTTCAACATCAATAGGTGCATCCATTGTAGGAGGCGTATGTAATAATTCTGGTGGATCTTTAGTTCACAGGGGACCAGCCTATACTGAATTTGCATTGTATGCGAAAGTCAATAAAGATGGTAAGCTAGAATTAATTAATGAGTTAGACATAAACTTAGGATCTAATCCTGAGGAAATCTTAGTTAATTTAGAAAACAACAACTACACTAGTTCAGATATTTTAAAATCTAAAAAATTAGGCTCAGATGATAAATATTCTGAAATAGTTAGAGGAATAGATGAAAACACTGCAGCACGTTTTAATGCAGACAATAGGTTATTATATTCTGCATCAGGAAGTGCAGGTAAAATTGCTGTATTTGCGTTACGACTAGATACTTATAAGGCTCCTAAAAAAAGTAAAGTATTTTATGTTGGTTCGAATAATCAAGATGATTTTTGGAAAATAAGAAGAGAAATTCTTAGGAATTTCAATGAACTTCCAAGGCTTGGAGATTATATGCATAGGGATTGCTATGATGCTGCAAAAAAATACAGTAAGGATACTTTTATAGTAATTGAAAAACTTGGAACAAACTTTCTACCGTCACTTTTTGAATT
>JABJFE010000153.1 GCA_018662905.1 Flavobacteriaceae bacterium | reverse complement strand
GAGTATGATTTTTTTAATTTAAAAAATACTTTTTTAAATAGCTTCGGTTCTGACTATAAAAATTATGTTTCCGATAGCGGAACTGATTTTCAAAATATTTCATTTAATATTAATTTTAAACCAAAGTTTTTGTCTTTGTTTGATCAATCGATTGAAATTGATGAAAACACTTTTCTCTCAGGAAGTTTTAATTCAAATGGAGATTACGAATTAGGTTTAAAATCTAATTCACTAAAATATGATGGTCTTTCAATAGAAGAAGTTGATGTTAAGATGGATAGTGATAATGGAAGACTTGAAATTAAAAATATTAAATCTAATTTTCTTGAGGGAAAGGAACTTGTAATGGAATCAAGTTTTTTAAATGACACTCTTTTTGTAAAATCTAATTACACTTCATTTTCTAATAATATAAATAAGTTAAGTTTTTACCATACAATAAACTCTGAAAATAATTCAGTTTTTGGTTTTACCGATTTAGACTTAATTCTAAATAATATGGAATGGTCTTTAAATAAAGTGTCAAGTAGTCCGAGTTTGACGATCAATAGAAATTCTAATGAATTTAATATAAAAAATATTTCTTTTTTAAATAAGGATCAAAGTATTGATTTAAATATATCAAACTTTAAAAAACAATCTAAGTATGATGTTTCGTTCAAAGATGTTGAATTAAATAGCTTTACTAATAAAAACAGTTCAATTCTTTTTGATGGAAAAATAAATGGAAAATTATTCTTGAATCAACTAGATGAGAAATTTAATGGAAAATCAAATTTGATTATTTCAAATTTAATGTCAAATAATGAATTAATTGGAGATGCAAGTTTGAATCTTATCGCATCTGAAGATTTAAAAAAAATAAATATTGATTTTTTTGTAATTAATGATTTTGAGAAAAAATTAAATTTATTTGGAGACTTTTCAATTGAAGAAAATTACTATCCTCTCAATTTAACATTAACATCTAATGACTTTAAAATAAGTCCTTTTTCCAATCTTATTAAAAATTCTATATCAAACTTTGAAGGCGAATTTAATTCGGAAATAAAAATTACGGGTAATTCATCTAATCCTGTTTTTTATGGAAATATTGTTACTTCAAATGTTGCTTTTAAAGTTCCTTATTTAAATGTTAGATATGAAATTGAAGATAATTCAACATTTTTCCTAAATGATCAGTCATTCTTCATAGATGATTTTGTACTGACAAATAGATTAACAAATACATTTGGAAATATCTCAGGGAAAATCTCTCATAATTTATTTAAAAATTGGTTTTTAGAGTTGGATATTAATTCTAAAAACCTAATGATCCTTAATACTCAATTTAATGATAATTCACTCTATTATGGAACAGGAATGTTTAATGGAAATGCAATAATATATGGTCCAGAAGAAAACATTTTAATAAATCTTAAGGGTTCAACAAACAAGAACACATCTTTGGTTATACCTATTAAAGATTCTAACAACGTAGGAGATTTTAAATTCTTGAATTATATAAATCCAAATTCTGAACAAAGTGAATTTGAAAAAACTGCTAAATCGTTACTGGTTGAACTTGATATTGATTTTAATTCAAATGCTAATCTTGAGGTTATTCTAGATTCGGAATCTCAATCTAGAATAAATGGTTTTGGAAATGGAAGATTAAATTTCAAAATTAATACTTTGGGTAATTTTAATATGTTTGGAAATTTTGAGGTTGAAAAAGGGTCTTATTTTTATAAATCTTTGGGAATAGTTAATCGTGAATTTAATATTTTAAAAGGATCTAGGATAGTTTGGAATGGAGATCCTTACTTGGGAAATCTAAATATAAATGCAAAATATGAAGTCCCTGGTGGAGCTAACCCTGCAATATTAATTCAAAACACAAGTTTTAACAGAAAAATACCAACAAATGTAAACGTTGTTTTAACTGGAGATTTTAATGAAATGGAAACGCCTGATTTTGAAATCGAATTCCCAAATACAAGTGGGCCAATAAAATCAGAGCTAGATTATTATTTAGTAGATAAAGAAAAAAAACAAAAACAAGCATTGTCTTTACTTTATCAGAGCACATTTATTGACGAAGTATCCTTGTCAACCGTATCTTCTCAAGCTATTACTAATAATTTGTTTCAAAGCGCGTCAGGTTTAATTGATAACATATTTGCTAATTCAGACGATAAAATGAATATTGGTGTTAATTATCTTAAAGGAGATAAAAATGCTTCTTCATCTCTTTTAAATAGAGATAGACTAGGTCTTACTTTAAAGACTGAAATAAGTGATAAAATACTTATAAATGGTAAAATTGGTGTTCCAGTTGGTGGAATTGAAGAAAATGTTGTCATTGGTGATGTTCAAATAGAGTTTTTATTAAATGATGAAGGTAATTTAAAAGCTAGATTCTTTAACAAAGAAAATGAATATCAATATTTTGGAAATGATATTGGTTATACTCAAGGAATGGGAATTTCTTATGAAATTGATTTCAATGATATTAAAAATTTGTTCAGAAAAAACAAAGATTCAAAGTCAAGAAAAAAATCAAATTAATTTTTTAAATAATTAGTTTGTAATTTTACATTTAAATTATGAAAATGAAGATTAAAAAAATTGCCGTACTAACCTCAGGTGGTGACTCACCTGGAATGAATACTGCATTAAGAGCAGTTGTAAGAACTTGTGCATATAATAATATTGATTGTGTTGGGGTCTCTAGAGGATTTCAAGGATTAATAAATGATGATATTAAAACTTTAAAAACAAGAAGCGTAAGAGGAATTATAAACCGAGGAGGTACAATGTTATATTCTGCAAGATCAGATGAGTTTAGAACTAAAGAGGGTAGGAGAAAAGCTTTTGAAAACGTTAAAAAACATAATATTGAAGGAATAGTTGTAATAGGAGGTGATGGATCTTTTACCGGTGGTATGATATTTCAAAAAGAATTTGATATTCCAGTTATTGGAATTCCTGGAACTATAGACAATGATTTGTTTGGCACTACTCATACCTTAGGTTATGATACTGCCTTAAATACAGTGATGGAAGCAATTGATAAAATTAGAGATACTGCTATATCTCACGATAGATTATTTTTTGTTGAAGTCATGGGAAGAGATGCGGGACATATTGCTTTAAACTCTGGAGTAGCTATTGGAGCTCAAGAAATTTTAATTCCTGAGCAAAATAATGGAATAGAGCAATTAATTGATTCTTTAAAGGAAAGTAAAAAAAACGGAAAAACTTCTAGTATAGTTGTTGTAGCTGAGGGTGATCGAACAGGTGAAAATGTCTTTGATTTAGCTAAAAATGTTGAAAAAGAATTTCCTAAATATGAAATTAGAGTTTCTGTTTTAGGTCACATGCAAAGAGGAGGGTCTCCAACTTGTTTTGACAGAGTTCTCGGTACTAAAATGGGTGTTAGGGCAGTTGAGTCATTGATGGAGGGGATATCTGGTAAAATGATTGGAATTGATAACGGAAAAATTATGTTAACTTCTTTAAAAAAGGCAATAAAAGGTGAAACTAGAATTGATCCTGAATTAATTAGAGTCTCAAAAATTATGAATATTTAAAT
>JABJFE010000012.1 GCA_018662905.1 Flavobacteriaceae bacterium | reverse complement strand
CCTAAATCAACCTTAGAAGATTTTTTGATAACTTCTTCAACTAATGTATTCCATTCTTTACATGAACTGCACTGACCAAGCCATTTAGAATGTTTAGCGCCGCAGTTTTGACAACAATAAGAAGTTTTTAATACAGCCATTAATTATTAAATTATTTGTTTAATATAGGTAAAAAAACAAAAGATAAGGAGCCAAAAGTTATAATCATTAATGTTTGGGAAGTCCAAACAATCCAGCCTAAAGCTAAAGCACTTTCATAAGAAATTTCATACTGACTTATTACTGCAGCAATTGCTAATGGATATACACCAATTCCTCCATTAGTTAAAGCCATTGCCATCGCTCCTGCTAAGAATGCTATAAATAAAGGCTCAAATCCTAAATCAAAAGTTTCAGGCAAACTAAATTTGACAACATAAAACATTAAAAAATAGCAGATCCAAATAAATAATGAGTGAAAAATAAATAACGGTTTGTTATTAATTTTTGAAACAGAAAGAACACCTTTTTTTAATCCACTAATGAAAATTTTAAATTTATTTTTAAAATTTGTTTTTGAAATCAAATAATAAACTATTGATAATAAAGTTATTAAGGAAATTATGGATAAAATTAGTTCATTGCTAATTGAGAGTTTTGGTATTCCTATTTTTGAAGAAATCATAACTCCACACAGCAGTAATCCAATTAAAATGATCACATCTATAATTCTCTCAGTGACAATAGTTCCAAAACTTTTTTCAAAAGGTATTTTCTCATAATAAGATAATGAACTTGCTCTTAAGAATTCACCTGATCGTGGCATCCCTAAATTTGATAGAAATGCGATCAAAACCGACATGATTGAATTTGAAATTTTGATTTTGTAACCTAAAGGCCTTAACATTGATTGCCATCTAATAGATCTTGAAAGATGACTTAGTATACCAAGACAAATTGACAATAAAACAAATTTGTAATCTGCAGATTTCATAGATGAATAAATTTCTATTCTTTCTAGGGGAGTTGTATTTATGTAAGAGTAGTAAATTAATAAAATTCCTAGTGAAGGTGGAAAGATTTTTTTAAACCATTTAAAAAACAGTAAAGGCATTATCAAATTAAAATATTATCATCATTAGGAAATATTAAGGTAGGATTAAATGTCTTAGCTTCTTCTAAGTTCATTTTAGCATAACTAATAATAATTACTTTGTCCCCTTTCTGGACTTTTCTTGCTGCAGGACCATTTAAAGTAATTTCTCCAGTATCTTTTTTGCCATTAATAATATAGGTCTCTAGACGTTCACCATTATTAATGTTCACCACCTGAACTTTTTCTCCAGCTATCATATTAGCTGCTTCTAAAAGAGATTCATCAATTGTAATACTACCAATATAGTTTAAATCACAATTAGTAACTGTGACTCTGTGAATTTTAGACTTTAATACTTCAATTTCCATGCGGCAAATATAACTATTTAACTAAAATATTATCAATTAACCTGACACCATTAACTAAAACACAAATAAAAATTCGATATGAGTTGTTTGCATCTATTTTTTGTTCTTTTTCAAGACTTTCATTATTTACTAGTTCAAGATATTCTAATTCAAAATGTGAGATAGAATTAATTTCTTCTTTACAATTGTTGTAAATATTTTTAAATGAAGTTTTTTCAAAATTTTCTTTACAATAAATAAGTTTATTATAAATAACAGCAGCTTTTTCTTTGTTAATAGTTGAAAGCAATGCGTTTCTTGAGCTCAAAGCTAATCCATTTTGTTCTCTTACAGTTGGACAAATAACAAGCTCTGTTGAATAATTTTTAATTTTAATTAGTCTGTTTATAATTCTAGTTTGTTGAAAATCTTTTTCTCCAAAAAAAGCTTTATTTGGCTTAAACAATTCAAATAGTTTAGAAACTATGGTGCCAACTCCGTTAAAATGATTGTTTCTATATTTGCCTTCAAGCTCTTTGTCTAAGTTTTGAAAATCAAATGTTTCCGTTTTCAATTCACTATCATACATTTCAGAAATTTCAGGACTAAAAACATTAATATTTTTTGAAATTTTTAGAATCAATTCTAAATCATTTTTAATATTTTTAGGATAATTTTTAAGATCATTTTTGTTATTAAATTGAGTTGGATTTACAAAAATAGTTGCCCAAACTATATCACAACTTTCGACGGCTCTTTTTAATAGCGACAAGTGACCTTGATGTAAAGAGCCCATAGTTGGCACTAATCCAATTGTTTTTTCTAATCTAATTGTTTTTTGAACACTTGTTTCAACTTGTGATTTAAGAGTATATAACTGCATTTAATAAAACTTTAACAGTGTGAATGTGTGAAAATATGAGGTAAATCTAACATAATTTTTGTAATTTTGCATTTCAAATTAATTGAGTCTAAAGAAAGGATTTTATGACTGGAAAAAAAGTACTTTACGTATCCTCTGAAGTTATACCGTATTTACCTAACAATGATATATCCACTCTCACATATAGTTTACCTAAAGTTGTAAATAAAAACGGAGGACAAACTAGAATTTTTATTCCTAAGTATGGTTTAATAAACGAGAGAAGACATCAGCTACATGAAGTTATTAGACTTTCAGGAATGAATCTAATAATTGATGATTTAGACATGCCGTTAATTATTAAAGTAGCTTCAATTCCAAAGGAAAGAATGCAGGTCTATTTTATTGATAACGACGAATATTTTAAAAACAGATTAATAGATTCAGATAAAAAGAAAAATTTATATAAAGACAATGATGAAAGAGCAATATTTTTTGCTAAAGGTGTTGTCGAAACCATTAAAAAGTTAAATTGGAGACCTGATATTATTCATGTTCATGGTTGGATAGCTTCTTTAATGCCATTATATCTCAAACAGTATTACAAAGATGAGCCTCTTTTTTCTAAATCTAAGGTAGTAACTTCTATATATGACAATGAAATTTCCGGAGATTTAAATCCTGAAATTATTAGTAAAATTAAGTTTGATGAAGTCGAAAGTGAAACTCTAAATGTTTTAGAAAACCCAACTTATGAAAATTTATATAAATTATCCATAATGAATTCAGATGGAGTTGTATTTGCCTCTGAAAATATTAATAAATCTTATTTAGATGTTGCTAATAATTGTAAACTTCCAATTCTAAAATGTGGATTTAAGGAAGGTTTTGAAAATGAATATATGGACTTTTATAATGACAAGATTTTAAATTAATATTTTGAAAAATTTTTACTTTATTTTATTCGCATCAATTTTTTTTATTTCTTGTAACAAGGATTATAAAACTGTTGGCCTAAATTTAATTGATAATAATACATTCAGCACTAATCTTGAGGAAATTCCATTAAATGTAAAAATGCGAAACATTACGCCATATGTTTCAAATACTTTAACCACATTTCAACTGGGAGAATATAAAGATAATTTGTATGGATCTTCAAAAGTTAGTTTTATGAGTCAAATTAATTTTGAAGACCCCAACTTAGTTTTTGGAGATTATAGACAATCTGATGAAGATAATCCAGAGGATAATATTTCTCGTATTCCAGAATTAGAAACAATAAAAAATGTTTATTTAGACATTCCTTTTTTTACAAATGTAGATGACGATGATAATGATGGAGTTATAAATATTTATGACGTTGATAGTAATGATCCTTATAGTGATTCAGATGGAGACGGTGTTTCAGATGCAGATGAATCTAATGCCGGTCAAAATCCACTAGATAAAGACACAGATGGTGATGGAATTTTGGATGGAGAAGATACAGAATCAATTAACCCTTATGCTGGGAGAACCTTGTATGAGTTAGATTCTTTAATCGGAAATTCTGAAGCAACTTTTAAACTAAAAGTTAGCGAATTAGATTATTTTTTAAGGCCTTATGACCCTGATTCAAACTTTGAAAAATTTCAAAAATATTATTCAAATAATAGACTTTCAGATGATTTTTCAGGTTATACATTATTTGATGATGAAATTAAAATTGACTCAGATGAACTAGTCTTTTATAATGAAGACGATCCTGAAACTGAAGATGATGATGAATCAGAAGTAGTAAAAGAGAGACTATCTCCAAGAATAAGAGTAGAATTAGAGCATAATTTTTTTCAAACAAAATTTTTAGATAAAGAAGGTTCTCTGGAAATCTCAAACTTAGATAATTTTAAGCTATATTTTAAAGGTCTAGTATTAGAAACTTATGATTTTTCTGACCCATTACTTATGATTTTAAATTTTAATGAAGCAGAAATCAGAGTTATTTATGAATATCAAAAATATAATCAGCAAGATACGCCTGACGATACTGCAGACGATACCGTTGATACAGAAGAAGCAGAATTCTTGTTTAAATTGAATGGGATTAAATTAAATTCGTTCAAGCACGATCCATATCCTGGTTACGTTTACTCCGCTATTGCAGATACCATTACTAATCCTGAAAGAGTATACTTAAAGGGAGGAGAGGGCATTATGGCTGAAATCGAATTATTCAAAGATGACAACGGAGTAGATGTTCTTGAAGAAATTAGAGCAAAGGAGTGGTTAGTTAATGAAGCAAATATTTCAATGTATATTGATAAAGACATGCTTTCGGCTAACGGGGGAATTATTGAGCCATCTAGACTTTATCTTTATGATTTAGTCAATAAAGCACCTGTTATTGATTATTTTGTTGACAATTCAGCTGGACAAAAATCATATCAAAATAAAGTTATCCATGGAGGGTTAATTGAGTTAGATGAAGATAAAAATGGATTAATGTATAAGATTAGAATAAGCGAACATATTAAAAATGTTGTTAGAAAAGATTCCACCAATGTTAAGCTTGGTTTAGTAGTTTCTTCAGATATAAATAACACAATTAATATTGAAGTTGAAGATTCAGATTTTATGACATTTACGCCACTTTCATCAGCTATCAATCCGTTAGGTACAGTTCTTATTGGACCAAGCCCGAGTGCAGAGAATTTTGATAAACGAATGAGATTAAATTTATTTTATACCGAAGTCAGTAATTAGTTTTTAAAACTTTATTCGAACTCCAGTCTCCTTTCAAAAGACCATTTTTCCAATACTTAAAACACTTTACAAAAATCTTTCTTTTTAAAGTAGAAAAAATTGATCCAAATATAAGATCAATTGACCTTGACAAAATAAGAATTGAATGAAGGCTTAATGCACTTAAGTTTTTATAATGATTTTGAATATATATGTGAGCAGATTTTATAACTTCTGTTTTTGACATTACAGTTATAGTCTTATTTTTTCTTGAAGACTCTCCATGGAAATGAATACATTTCCAATTGTTAAACAACGACACCTTTAGATTTAAATCTTTGGCTCTTTTACATAGATCCATATCCTCATAATACATCCAGTATTTTTCGTTCCATCCTCCTAGTTTTATAAAATCAAATTTTCTTAAAAGCACAAATGATCCAGAAATCCAGTCTGGATGTGAAATTTCTGTATTATTCATTTTTTTGTATGTTAAACCTCTAAACCTTCTAGTAAATATTCTTGATAAACCTGTAGATGTGAAGATGTTTAAAAATAATCCATAAGCATTAGTATTTCTGTTCTTTTGATCTAGTTGTTTAATTCCTATTAGTCTATGTTCAGTGTTGGAATTAGAATAATTTATTAATGAACTAAGAGAATTTGAATCTAAAATAGTATCAGGATTTAAAAATAATAACCATTTAGATTCAGATTCGAAAGCTCCAATATTGCATGCCTTTGCAAAGCCTAAATTGTTTTTGCTTTCAATCCAATTAACTTCTTTATGTAAGTTTCGAAAATACTTAAGCTTATTATCATTTGAAAAATTATCAACTACAATAGTCTGAATGGTAATATTTTTTTGATTCTTAATGCTTTCTAAGCATTGTTCTAATTTTCCCCAGGACTTATAATTAACAATTATAATTGTAAGATCGATTAGCATTATAATTTTTTTCTTAATCGTGCTACAGGAGCTCCAATCATTTCTCTATATTTTGCTACTGTTCTTCTTGCTATAGGGTATCCTTTTTCATTGATTCTTTTAGTAAGTTCATCATCAGTTAATGGTTTTGATTTATTTTCATTATCAATGATATTTTGAAGTTCTTTTTTAATTTCTATGGTAGAAACCTCAACCCCTTTGTCATTAGTTATCCCCTCAGAAAAAAACGATTTAATTAACTTAATTCCATAAGGTGTATCTACATATTTACTATTAGCTACTCTTGAAATTGTAGAAATATCCATTCCAATTTTTTCAGCAATATCTTTTAATATCATCGGCTTTAAGTTGCTTTCATCTCCACTTAAAAAATACTTATTTTGAAATTCCATTATGGTATTCATAGTAATTAATAGAGTTTGATTTCTTTGATTGATAGCATCAATAAACCATTTTGCCGAATCTAGTTTTTGTTTGATAAATGTAACAGCTTGTTTTTGACTTTTAGAAAT